>CALEZK010000459.1 GCA_937928585.1 uncultured bacterium
GGCCAACGCCGAGCGCTTCGAGGCAGATTTCGAGACCGGCGGTCCCGCTGTTCACTGCTACGCAATACTTGGCGTCCTGGAACGAGGCATATTCGGCTTCGAATGTGCTCAAGCGCTTATCCAGAAACCACTTGCCGCTTTCGAGCGTGTCGAGCAGCGCTTTGCGCTCGCCATCGTCGAACACCGGCCAAGTGTGCCAAGCTTTTTCCGCTGCGCGGACGGGCGCGCCACCTTTTAGAGCCAGTGTTCGCGTCGAAACCGTAGCCATTCTCGTAGCACTCCCGAAAGTTAAGGATTTGGGAGATTTTACCTGTAGACACGCTTAATCTTCAAACACATTGGTGCGCGCTGGCGATGTTCGTGATGCGCGTGAAACGTGTGAATGATCGGTGTGTGAAAAGTGTATCGGCTCAAATCTAAAATTGACAGTGCGTGCTTGGGAATCTAGAGTATGCGGTTCGAGGGCTAGTATTTCGTGTTCGTAGCATGCGCATGGACACGCGTCAGGTAATGGCTTGCCGGTACCGGGGCAGGCGTAACCTTGTGTAGCAGAGAGGTTTTTGATGGCGAAGCGTATAATCGATCCGGGCAAGATTGCTTATTTTGAGGGGAATTACGTTCCGATTGAGCAGGCGAATGTAAGCATCTTAACGCATTCCTTCAATTATGGGACCGCTTTGTTTGAGGGTATTCGCGGGTACCACCGGAAAGAAGACGATAATGTCGTCATTTTCCGGTTGAAAGAGCATGTAGACCGGTTGGTGCGGAACTTCAATATTCTGTGCATGGACATCCCGGAGACACGGGAGGACATAGAGAATATCTGCATTGAACTTGTGAAGCGGAGCGGATTTCGGGAGGGGGTGTATCTTCGGCCGATTGCGTACAAGTGCGAGCGCTCGTTGGGGCCGAAGGTGCACGACGTTGAGAGCAGTTTTTGTTGCTGGCTGATGAAACTGGGAGATTACGTCGCGATTGACGCGGGGCTTGATTGCGCCGTGTCGTCGTGGCGTCGACTTTCCGACAATGCCATTCCGAGCCGCGCAAAGAGTGTGGGGAGTTATATTAATTCATCGTTGGCGTCGAGCGAGGCCAAGCAGGCGGGTTTTGACGAAGCGATTTTTCTTCGCGACGATGGAAGCGTCGCGGAGGGAAGTGCGATGAATCTGTTCATTGTTGCTGAAGGCAAACTGATCACGACGCCATCAACCGCGGACATTCTGGTGGGGATTACGCGGAATTCGGTGATGGAACTTGCCGAGAAGGAACTGGGCCTCGAAGTTGTTGAGCGTCCGATCGCGCGCACCGAGCTATATGTGTGCGACGAGATGTTTTTCACCGGCACGGGCGCGCAAGTTGCGCCAGTGCGGTCGGTGGATCGGAGAAAAGTTGGCAGCGGTGAACCGGGTCCGATCACCAAGAAACTGCAGCAGCTATACTTCGACGTAGTGTTAGGCAACGTTCCGGAATATGCGCATTGGTGCACGCCGGTCTACTAGACGGGGACACACATGGCTGAGACGAGCGTTTGGAAGGGGAGTCCGTCGCAGGTCGTCAATCTGGGAGTGTTTGTCCTGTGTGGGCTGACATTTTTTCTGGTTGTGCCAATTTTCATCGCGCTGTGGTATTGGCTCAAGACGCGATCCGACGTTTATGAGATTACTACGGAGCGCATTTTGCACTCCGTTGGCGTGTTTTCGCGCAAGACCGATACGCTGGAGTTGTATCGGGTGAAAGACATTCGGGTGGACCAGCCGTTTTTTCTGCGCCTTTTCAAGCTGTGCAATATCGAGATGCACACCTCGGACCATACGAATCCCATTTTCGTCTTGCCTGCGATGTCCTTTGCCGAGGGGTTGCAGGACCACCTTCGCGTAAACGTCGAGAAGCGGCGCGACGAAAAGCGGGTGCGCGAAGTGGACTTCGACATGGGGGAGAGCGGCTAGTTCATGGCAGAGTTGCGCAGTTACTTTATGTTGGACAGCCTTCAAGAGCAGTTGGCGTCCTTCATGG
>CALEZK010000460.1 GCA_937928585.1 uncultured bacterium
GTCGCGGTCGCTGCGCGTCTCGGTGATCGTGTAGGTGACGCCGCGCAGCGTCCAGATGTCCTGGACCTTGTGGCCGTTCTTGTCGTGGTTGTGGAGCACCGAGCCCCAGTGCCCCTCGGCCGAGGAGAGCTCGCCCCCGTTCCAGAAGCCCGCGCGCGTCTCGTCGTCTGATCGTAGACGCCAACGTCAGGTCCGTGAACTTCTACCATTCTTATCACTTATGAGCGCGAAATGCCACATAGCCAGTATCGCACCGCTACGCGAAACCGACTTTACTGACACTTACATCACTCGGGAACAATTTCCGCAAGATTCTCGCCGCACGATTATTTACAACAATTTGAGTTGGCGCCTCCATAATTCTCTGAAACGGGGTCGACTCGTCGAAAGCCGATGACTGCAAGACGATCGGCTCAGGCAACTCAAAATCAAGCCTGCCGCAAACAGGACACGGCGCTGGAACTAAGTTTGACGCGAGATGCGCCGAAGGTGGCACAAATACTTGCATCAATGGATCATCATTTGCATATCTTGACTCGACCGCAACGCGTGCGGCCACGATTGGCAACCCTGAGTCCGCCATCTTCTGAAATGCCGACAAGGTGCATAAGGGCGTATAGGGGGTTAACCAGAGGAATGAACTGAGAATTGGTTTTTTTAGAGTGACTGTCATTGGTCCGATATGCGTTCCCGGCAAAAGAATCGTGCCCTTCGGTACCAGCTTCATAACTTTTTTTTTAAGCTTGAGAAAATCCGCCCTCGCTAACGGCCATATATCAATTTGGCCGAGTTCCGCAAGTAACGGAGTCGCATCAATAGCCGGATACTCGTATCCGGTTGCAGCCCATGAGCCACATTTCGGACATGCGATTCCTGGAAGCGCAAAGGCGAATCGACCATCCACGTCCCCATTTATCATGACGCTTATGTGTTTTTTAGTTGGCTGAAGTAGGAAGGCGTGTTTCATTTGCATCATTTCCCGTAGGGGCGGATCGGATTGTTTGGAAGCCCGAACTCCTTCATGAGTCTCTGTAGTTC
>CALEZK010000461.1 GCA_937928585.1 uncultured bacterium
CTTCGACATTGTGTCGATCGTGATGCCGGAAACCGGCGCACCGCAGGTCACCATTTTTCGCAATGCGTTTCAGGACGAGTAGGCCACGTCGGCGCGACACGCTGCTTTGTGATACACTCGCGCGCGCAGGAGGGAACCGCGATGAAGATGAAAGTACTGGCAGTATTACTGGGTTTGGGGCTTGTCATTATGTCTGGATGCGCGCGTCACATGGGAAGAGCGCCGTATGGCGCGATCGACGTAATTGGGCACCGCGGCGCATCGGCCTACGCGCCCGAAAACACCATGGCTTCGTTTATTAAAGCGAAGGAAATGGGCGCGGATTGGTTTGAGCTGGATGTGCGCCTCTCGAAAGATGGCGAAGTTGTCGTAATGCACGACGAAACGGTCGACCGCACGACCAATGGCAGTGGCTATGTGCGCGATATGACCTTGCACGAGCTCAAGCAGTTAGACGCTGGTTCGTGGAAGGGCGAAGAGTTTACGGGAGAGCGCGTCCCGACTCTTGCCCAATGTCTGGACTATGCCAAGTTCAAAATCGGCGTATACGTCGAGATCAAGAGCTGCGACGACGACACGGCCCTGCTCGCGCAGGCTGTGCAGCGCGCCGAAGGCCTGAAAGAGGCTGACAGCGCATACTTTGATGATCTCATTGCGATGGCGGAGAAGGATGAGACGCAAAACCTTGTTCTCACGCGCAAGGTTTGTGATTTGGTGAATCGCCGGGTTATGCGGCGCCACGTTGTGATTCAGTCGTTCTCGCCGCTGGTTTGCGGTTTTGTTCGCGCGGAGTATCCGGAACTGCGCGTGGAACTGTTGATGACGGATAGCGAGAAAAGCGCCATCTCGTGGGAAGAATATGAGCGCCTTGGTTACCTGATGAAGGTGCATGGATTCAATCCAAACTATCAGGCATTGCCTGAAGGGCGACTCGAAGCGTTTCAGGAAGCGGGCAAGTCCGTGAGCGTCTATACCGTGAACGAACTGCCAGATATGCAACGCCTGTGCGCGTGGGGCGTAGACGGAATCATCTCTGACAAGCCGCAGATGGCGCTGGAGCAATCGAAGTCTGTGGGGCGTGCCGGCGGGCCTGAGAACCAATAGCGCGGTTGGTCAGAAGTACTGCATTGCGACGGCTGCCCGGCAAACCCGGCGCAGCCGTTACATTTTTTTGAGGGGAACAACCAACAGTCCCGCGCCGACAACGATGGAAATGACTCCTGCCCAAACCGGGACATTCACGGTTTTCTTTTCTTTGACTTCGAATTCAATCGGACCCAGGTTTACTTCATGCGTTGCTTCGGTGTAGCTGAATCGATCGTATACCAGCCCCAATATTCCAAGTGCGATCAATGCAAGAGCCACTATCTTTACGGGGTTCATGTCACGGTTTCCTATTCGATTCGATTCTTAGTGCGCTTACGCAGTTAGCCTAACGGCTTCTTGCCCTGTATGACACGCACCAGCACCACGATGATGGCGACAACCAACAGGATGTGAATTAATCCGTTAATCGTGTATGACGACACGATTCCGAGCAACCACAGGATGATTAGGATAACGGCTATTGTCCAAAGCAATTGGAGATTCCCCTGGTATGTTGCGTGGTTCGGGGCATTAGTGAATCGCGTGCGACGTTACATCGGTTTCGATTTTCGCGGGGTCATCGTCCACAACATACTTTGCCTCAACGTACTCGTCGATAATGTCGCGGAATGCTGTCGCCAACTGCTCAGGGGTTCCCGTTAGTGTCTTGTACTTCTGCCCATCGACGTATACGGGGCAACTCGGTGCCTCACCGGTGCCGGGCAGGCTAATGCCGATGTTGGCGGCTTTGGATTCGCCCGGGCCGTTGACAACACACCCCATCACCGCCAGTTTGAGGTCTTCGAATCCGTGGTACCGCTGCTTCCACTCAGGCATTTTTTCCCGCACATAGGACTGGGTCTGCTCTGCCAATTGCTGGAAGACCGTACTCGTCGTACGACCGCACCCCGGGCACGCAGTGATGCTTGGCGCGAATGACCGCAGTCCCAGGGACTGCAGTATTTCGCAAGCGGCATAGACTTCTTCACAGCGGTCTCCGCCGGGTTGCGGGGTGAGGGAAACGCGAATGGTGTCGCCGATGCCCTCTGACAATAACACGCCGAGTACGGATGCGGACCACGCGATGCCTTTAATGCCCATACCGGCTTCCGTCAAAC
>CALEZK010000462.1 GCA_937928585.1 uncultured bacterium
CGATGGGAATGCGATACTTTTCCACAAGCGGCTCATACTCGGTGAATCCCATTATCGTGCATACATGCCCCGCCGCGAGAAAACCCTCCACAACGCAACCGGGCGAATTCATGATGGATTCCATCGCCGGGGGTACGAGGACATGCGAGCACAGCACCGAGAAATTCTGCAACCCGCGCTGATGCGCCTGAAACACGGCGAGCGCATTTGCCGGCGCTGTCGTCTCGAAACCCACCGCAAAGAAGACCACTTCGCTGGCCGGATTCTGTTCGGCAATCCGGACCGCGTCGAGCGGCGAATACACAATGCGAACATCGGCACCGGCGGCCTTTGCAGAATACAGGTCTTCCCGGCTTCCCGGCACGCGCAACATGTCGCCGAACGAACAAAAAATCACTCCCCGTGTCCGCGCGATGGCGATTGCCTTGTCAATCAGCGCCAATGGTGTCACGCACACCGGACAACCCGGTCCGTGCACCAGCCGTATCTCCGGAGGAAGCAGTTCTGCGATTCCAAACTTGACTATCGCATGCGTCTGCCCACCGCAAACCTCCATTAAGGTGTGCGGCGCGGTTGTGACATTGCGAATTGCCTCGGCAAGCTTTCGCGTTTCGGTCGCGCCGCGATACTCATCGAGATACTTCATTCCGATGTCTCTTCAAGTTCTTCAAGCGCGCCAAGCTCGGCAAGGTAGGTGAAAATCTTGGTCGCTTCCGCTTCGTCCACGACACCGATTCCAATTCCCGCATGCGCCAGGACAAATTGTCCGACTTCCGCCGTCGGCACCATCGCCAGCGATATCGCTTTGACGATTCCACCGAAGTCCACACGCGCCATGCGCAACAGCGCATCGCTTTCGTCGATCGAAATAATCTCTCCAGGAATCGCTAAGCACATGGGGAAGGGCCGCCTGTCTTGTTCAGTTGAAACTGGCGCATGGCAAACACGGCTTGACCCAATGCAATTCCGCCGTCGTTAGGCGGTGTAAACCGGTGCCAGTGCGGCTGAAATCCAGCATCACGAAGCAACTGAACGGTATATTCCGTAAGAAGGGCATTCTGGAAACAACCGCCCGTAAGCACGATGTCGCGTATGCCGACGACTTGCGCCACGCGGACAGTCGCTTCGGCAAGGGCGCGATGAAAAGCCAGCGCAATAGCTGCTGATGGCACGCCTGCGACCACGTCGTCGACGATTCCCCGCACCACGGGTGCCCAATCGACGATGATGGGCGCTTCGCGTTCGTTGCAAAGATCGAATCGATATGAAGTGTGTGCTTCCGAGGCGCGCGTTGCCGCCGCTTCAAGCGCGATCGCTGCTTGTCCCTCGAACGAACACTTCTGGCAAATCCCGACTATCGACGCCACCGCGTCGAAAAGCCTCCCCACGCTGACTGCACGGGGAGCGCGTATCTTGTTTCGGAGCATCGCCAGCATGACGCGTAGTTCCAGCGCATCAAATGCTTCTATCGGCGCCAGCGCTCGTATCGGATCGATATCGTCAAACAACTCCATCAGCAATGCAAGTGCAGTGCGCCGTGGTTCGCGTATTGCCTGTTCGCCGCCCGGCAGCCTCATCTCGCGGAAGTGCGCGACGCGGTGATACGTTTCATAGTCCGCGCGCATGAACTCACCGCCCCAGATCTCCCCCTCTTCGCCAAGCCCGGTGCCATCCCAGGAAACGCCAAGCACCGGCCCGCAAACGCCGTTCTCCGCCATGCACCCCAGAACGTGGGCGTAGTGATGCTGCACCTTGCACACCGGCAGGCGCAACGCCTGCGCATGCCGCGTGCTTCCATACTCCTCATGATGATCACACGCGATTCCGATGGGATTGGAACCATGCAGCCTGCATCCCTCATCAATAGATTGCACAAACGCGTCGTAGGCAAGGGCATTGTCCAAATCGCCCAAGTGCTGGCTAAGAAAAACATTCCGCCCTTTTGTCACCGCCGTGCAGTTCTTCAAATGAGGGCCAACCGCCAAAATATCAGGACCGCCAAAACCAATCTCGATAGGAAGCGGTGCGTAGCCTCTCGCCCGCCGCAGTATCATCGCGCGACCCGCGACTACCCGAACAATTGAATCGTCTGCATGGCGGACAATGGGTCGGTCATGCACGAGGTAAAAATCCGGTATGCCGTGCAGGCGCGCAAGCGCGTCCCGCTCATCGATACAAATCGGCTCATCGCTGCGGTTCCCGCTGGTTGCGACCAACGGCATACGCAACTCGTCCATTAGAAGATGATGCAACGGCGCGTAAGGCAGCATCGCGCCCAAGGTCGGCGAATGCGGCGCAACGTTTCTCGCAATTCCCGCGCTGTCAGTCCGGGGACGGAGCAACACAATAGGCGCCTCCGCGGACTGCAACAGCGCCGCTTCAACACGGTCGACGTAGCAGTCCTCGCGAAGCCGCTCTAGTGACGGGTACATGACGGCGAAAGGCTTGTCCGGTCGCGCCTTGCGCGCTCGTAGCTTATGCACAGCCTCGGTATTGCGCGCATCCACGAGCAAATGAAAGCCGCCAACGCCTTTGACCGCGACGATGCCGCCGTTCCTGAGCGCTTCAGCAGCCAATCGCACTGCATCAAGGCACGGGCCGACCGGGTTTCCATCTGTGTCCCAGAGCGCAAGTTGCGGTCCACAATCGGCGCAGGCGATGGGCTGCGCGTGAAACCTGCGGCTCGAGGGATCTTCGTATTCGTCTCTGCAATGTCTGCACATCCGAAATTGCTTCATGGAAGTGTGCCGGCGGTCATAGGGCATTGACTCGATGATCGTAAACCGGGGACCGCAATGCGTGCAGTTTATGAAAGGATAGCGATAACGCCGGTTCGCGGGATCACGCAACTCAGCGAGGCATTCATCGCACACCGCGATATCAGGCAGCACGTACGTGCTGTTCTCGCTGCCCACGTCGCTCGGGCCAATCTCGAAATCAACAAACCCAACAGCCGAGATCTCTAGCATTTCCATCCGCTCAATCCGTGAGAGTGGCGGATGTTCGGATTCAACCCTTTCCACAAACGTCTGTAACGATTCGGAGTCCCCTTCGACGTCAATCACCACGCCGAATGAAGAGTTGGAGACGGTGCCGCAGAGATTCGCCGCTTTTGCCAACCGGAAAACAAAGGGCCGAAACCCGACCCCCTGCACCGCACCCGACACAACGATTCGCATGCGCCGCTTGCGGACGGTGCGCACCGGGCCGAATACCGTTTCTTGGGTGTCTTGCATGCCAAATACCTCGCGCTCAACCGCGAACTGCTGTTTCCGCCCTGTGAGATTCGCGCAACACGCTCACCCATTCCTCCAACCCTTCTCCCGTTCTGCAGGATGTTCGAATGATCCGCGATCGGGGATTCAGGTTCTGAACGTATGAATTAAACTGCGCTTCATCGAAATCCACATAAGGAAGCAGATCGATCTTATTTAACACCACCGTATCGGTGGTGCGAAATAATTTCGGATACTTTGCGGGTTTGTCGTGGCCCTCCGCCGTGCTGACGATCGCCACCCGGCTGGTTTCTCCAATGTCGAACTCGACCGGACACACCAGATTGCCGACATTTTCGATAATCAGCAGGTCGATCGCATCCAGCGGCAGACGATCCAGCGCACGACTGACCAGATTCGCCTCCAGATGACACCCGCCCGCGGTTTGTATTTGCACAACCGGCACACCGTGTTTCGCGATGCGCTCGGCATCCAGGGTTGTATCAGGGTCGCCTTCGAGCACCCCGACACGCACATGACCCCGCAAGGCGCCCAGCGCCGCTTCGATCAGCGAAGTCTTGCCGGATCCGGGCGCGCTGATGAGATTCACGGCCCGCACGTTCGCAGCGCGCAACCGCGCCCGCACGCCTTCCGCGATCTCGTCATTGAGCTTCATTACCTTCTGAACGACTTCAACGTGCATTGCCTTTCGCCTCACTCGTTATCACACCGCAACGTCACCGACGTCAGGATGAGTTCATCGCCCTTCACGACCCGTCCGCCACCAGCCGCGCAAGCGGGACACACCCACATCGCGGCGTCCGGGTGAAATCTGGTTTCACAGTTCGCGCAGATAACTTCCGCCTGCACTTCGCATAGGTCGAAAACAGCCCCTTCCGCGCGGGTGCCTCGGCTCACAGCTTCAAACGCGAATCGCATCGACTCCGGAACCACTTGTCGAAGCGTGCCTACAGAAACGCACACGCGATCTATCGGTCGACCTTCATGTTGAAGCGACACCTCGATCGCCATTTCCAGTATGCGCTTCACAATGCCAACTTCATGCATGGCGCGCGCCTTGCCCCGCGTAGCAGGCGCCGTTTTCTAAGATTGCGAGCACGCGATCGGCAACCTGCTCTACCGCAAGCCCGACTTCATCGGTCATTTCATCTCCGAACTCAAACTGTTGCCCGGTAATTGCGAAAACGTATAACTGCGCCGGCAGGCGCCCCAGCACGCGGGCCAGTTCAATGGCTTCGGCCACGCTGAATGCATGTGTCGAGTACCGGAAGAACGCCCTCGGGATTTCGACGGCATGGGCATCAAACTGATGCACTATCCCCGGAGGGCCTCCCGCGTCCGCCGCATCGATCACGAACACCGTGTCCCCGGAACTCCAGGTATCCATAAGGGCGGCGCCTTCGCCGCTTTGTTCGCAAACCAATACATTTTCCTGCGCTTTTGCTCGTACTCGATCCGCAACAATCGGTCCTGCGGCGTCGTCCCGCCGCAATCGGTTCCCCACGCCAATCACAATCACGCGCGCGGTTCCATTTGTAGCGGGCGCTTCCATCCACCTACTCGCGATCGACCCGAAGCTTCAGAAAATGACACGAACAGGAGATACACGGATCATAGTTGCGCACTGCCTGCTCGCACCGCCATGTCAGTTTGTCGTCCGGCAAATCGGCATACCGCGGAACAAACGCGGCGAGGTCTTCTTCGATCGATCGCTGATTCTGCGAAGTGGGCGGCGCTATGCGCGCATCCGTGATAATGCCTGCGGCGTCGATGCTGTACCGGTGGTAACAGATTCCGCGCGGGGCTTCGCTACACCCATGCCCGGTGCCTGCCCGCGGCGCAAGCTCCAGAAAAGACCGATCAGGTTCTTCATACGCATCGATAATGCGCAGGGACTCTTCGCACGCATAGAGGGTTTCGATGCTGCGCGCCACGATGCTCTTGAATGGATTCGTGCAGGGAGGCGATACGCCGTGTTCGCGGGCCAGTTCCTGACAAAGCGGCGTGAGTTTGTCGAAATTAAGGTTAAACCGGGCGAGCGGTCCAACGTGATAGGAACCGCGCACTTTAACGAATGATTGCAAGGACGTGGAGTGCCGAACATGCTCCTCCTCGAACGTGTCGAAGAACGCATCAATCGGTATGTCCAATCCCCTGTTGGAAACGATTCTTCCCTCCCACAAGGGGTACTCATTCGGATGCCGCATCGCAACAAACTCGTAGTCGCGCTCGAAATCCGGAAAATCGAACGACGCCGTAAGTTTCGTCAGTTCGATTGCCGCGTCGCGCGCCCAAAGTAAATCCTCGCGCATCGCCAGCAAAGCCTTCTTCCGAGGCGCCTTGTAGAATCCGCCGACCCGCAGATTTATCGGGTGGATCTCGCGCCCTCCCGTCAGCGTCATCAATGCATTGCCGATTTTCTTGAGGCGCAACGCATTTTTAACCACTTCCGGGTGGTCCTTTGCCATCTGAATGGCATCGTCATACCCCAGAAAATCCGGCGCATGCAGCATCGCGATGTGGAGCACATGGCTCTCTATCCACTCGCCGCAATACACCAGGCGGCGCAGCTCGCGAATTGGCCCGTCTATCCTCGCGCCCACGATGGACTCCATCGCGGAAATCGAGCTCGATTGATAGGCGATGGGGCAAATCCCGCAGATGCGCGCCGTAATATCGGGCGCTTCCGTCCATGCCCGCCCGCGCAAAAATGCCTCGAAGAAACGCGGCGGCTCGAAGATCTTCAATTGCACGTTCGAGACTTTGCCGTCTTTGATCTTCAGAAACAGCGCGCCTTCACCTTCGACACGCGCCATATAGTCCACCGCGATGGTGCGCGTTTTCTTACCCTGGCTCATGACGTCCGCTTTCCTTTCGATAAGCCTCTTTCCCGGAATAGAACGTGCGGAATTTTCGCAGCACTGCCGCGCGATCGTCCCCGAGTTTCTCAAACCACTTCGCCAACGACGCCGTGTTTGGGGTCTCCATCGGGCCAAAGCAGCTATAGCATCCGCGTCCATAGGAAGGACATATCGATCCGCATCCGGCGTGCGTGATTGGGCCCATGCAGGGCGTGCCCTGCGTGACCATGACACACGGCGTGCCGCTTCGCTTGCATTCAATACACACGCTGTGCGACGCGATATTCGGCTTCCGCCCGTGCACAAACGCGGAAATCACCTCCAGCAACTGCGTCTTGTTTATCGGGCAGCCCTGCAGTTCGAAATCGACGTACACATGCCTGCTTATTGGGGTCGAGGTGGCAAGGGTGCTTATATACGACGGGTTCGCATAAACGTATTTTGTGTATTCGGAAACATCCGCAAAGTTTCGCAGTGCCTGAATGCCGCCGGCCGTGGCGCAGGCGCCAATCGTCACAAGTCGCTTGGAAGATTTCCGCACCTGGTGAATTCGCGCTGCGTCGTGTTGCGTCGTGATTGAACCCTCGACCAGCGACAGATCATCCGGGCCTTTCACCACGGCGCGCGTCGCTTCGGGAAAGTATGCAATCTCCACGGCATCGGCAACGGCCAACAGTTCGTCTTCGCAGTCAAGCAGACTCAACTGACACCCGTCGCACGAGGCGAACTTCCAGACGGCCAGTTTCGGTTTTGGAGCGGGCGCCATGTCACACCTCCCAAATGTCGAGCAGGCGCTTGACTTCAGTGAACGGAAAAACAGGTCCGTCTTTACACACGAACTTGGGCCCGTATTGGCAATGCCCGCAAAAACCGACCGCGCATTTCATGTTTCGCTCCATCGACACGTACACACGCTCAGAAGGCAGGCCCCGCTTCGTCAGCGCGTCGACCGAATACTTCATCATGATCTCCGGCCCGCAAATGAAAGCCGTGGCATGATAGGGATCGAATGGCGCTCCCGAAATCAATTGCGTTACCACCCCCACATGCCCGCGCCAGCCGCCGGTCGAACGATCCACGGTAATAAGGACTTCCATGTCGAATCGCCCTCGCCACCGCTCTAGTTCCTTCTTGTACAAAATGTCGTTCGGCGTGCGCGCGCCGTACAGCAGCACCACGCGACCAAATCGGCCGCGATTCGCAAGCACCCTGTACAGCAGCGGGCGCAACGGCGCGAGTCCTATCCCACCGGTCACGACCACGATATCTTGTCCCTGCATGTCGTCTATCGGCCATCCGCGCCCATACGGTCCGCGAACGCCGATTACCTGTCCCGGCTTAAGTCGCGCCATCGCCTGCGTTACCGTGCCGACCGCGCGGGTCGTGTGTATCAGCTTGCCGGGTTCCGCGGAATCACCGCTGATCGAAATGGCCACTTCGCCAACGCCGAAGACGTACAGCATGTTGAACTGACCCGGCTCAAAACCGTTCTGGCTACCCTCCTCCGGATGCGCAAGCTCAAATGTAAACGTGTCCGTCGTCTCCTTTCGGACCGATTGAATTCGAAAGGGTCGCGGCAGCATCGGGTCTGCGATCGGGCTATTCATACCTGTTCCCATTTCTACGCGGCTTACGGAGCATAAAGATCGAGAAGCTGAATTCGTGTCGCTTCCAGGCGATCCGCGATGACCGGCACGAATCGCGACAATAACTGGTATCCAAACTCGTGGTCTTTCTCGCAAGCCTCCCGCAGCTGTTTCGAATCAAGGCATACGCCGCGCGTCAGCGCAAGCGCGCGACCGTCGAACTGCCACTTGTATGGCTCCGTAAGCCAAGACCAACCCACCACCTTGTTCGCGCCGAGCGTCTGAATGGTCACCGGGCCGCGAGACGGATGCCGCACTTCGATCGCAATACACCCGTCGCGAATCAGGTAACAGCAATCGGCCTCCTCCCCGATCCGAAACATATATTCGTTCTCATGCACGACCTTGAGCTTGGCAAACTCGGACATCGTTGCGATATGTTTCGGATCCATTCCGCGGAGAAACTCGTGCTCTGAAATAAGCTGCTTAACGTCTTTAGTCGCGAGCATTGCCTTGCTCCTCTGGTAGCGTTTCGTGGTCGGTTTCAGTCTGCCGCAATATGGCAATCTCTTCCGTAATATCGATTCCAACCGGGCACCAGGTGACGCATCGCCCGCATCCGACACACCCCGATGCCCCAAATTGGTCTTGCCAAGATGCAAGCTTGTGCGTAATCCAGTGCCGGTATCGCGATGAACCCGATTTCCGGACGCTTCCGCCGTGGATGTGGCTGAAATCAATCGTGAAGCATGAGTCCCAAACGCGCCAACGCTCGGCGTGCGCGCCGGTCAGGTCAGTCGTGTCTTCGACTGTTGAGCAAAAGCACGTCGGGCACACCATCGTGCAATTGGCACACGAGAGACAACGATCCGCTACTTTCTCCCACCGCGGACTCTCCGCATTTCGGTACAGCAATTCCTTGATGTCTGTGGTGTCGAGTTTTCGCCCCATGGCTCGTTCCGCTCCGCGCACGACTTCCTGCGCGGCGTGTAGCTCTGTCGCTTCCGCCGGGCGATGCGGCACGCACGCGAGAATCGCGGAACCTTGGGCCGATCCACACTCGACGACAAAGTAGTGACCGCTGTCGTCGCAGATTTCCGTGAGCGCAAGATCGAAAAGCGGCGGGGCCTTCGGTCCTGTCCCCATCGAAACACAAAAACAGGTTCCCGCGGGCTTCCCACAATTGACGGCAATCAGAAACGCATTTTCGCGCCGATGTTTGTATCCCGGATCGACATATGCCCCTTCGAGGAATACCTTGTCCTGGAGGTTCATGGCGTGAAGGTCGCAGGACCGCACCCCAATAAACGCATACCGTGCGGGCGTCTGCGGCGCAGGCGCGTCCACCGCGAAATTGCCGCTGGAACCATGCGCGCTGTAGAGCAGCGAACGCGAGGGATAGAGATATGTCTTCAGCGAGTGCGGGCTTGCGGCAAAGGAAAACAGCGTCGGCGCGGTGTGTTCGCCAATCCGATACTTGCCGCCGTCCTGTACGTCCGTCGCGCCGACCGGAAAATCACGATCCGACTGAACCTCTCCGAACACAATGGCGCCATCTCGAATTGTCGGGCCAACCACAATGTAACCATGGTTCAAAAGCGCGTCGATCAAAGCGTTGAAATCTGCTCTCGCGACGTAACTGGTCTGTGCCGACCACTCTATGCCCGCACGGTGTTCCATAGCTGCCTTTTCCCGATGCTTTACAGTGCAATTCGCATGCCGCGCGCCCGACAGTCCGCCTGCGCAGACCCGCGATCCCGCCCGTCAACACTGTCAACTAAACCAGGCTCCAATTGCAATGCTAAGAGCCAACAACTCCCAATCGGTGCGACCGAATTGAGTTCCAGATTCCACGCTAAATGTGCGCGCGTGTACGCAAGGACAGCGCGTTGCACACTTCTGCTCCGAACAATTGTGTAATCGGCGCAAACGGCCCCGCAGTCCGTCCCGCAGCGGCGGCAAATATGCAAGATAATCCTGCTTCATGCTATGGTCCTGAAGGGCGAGCACGACTCCCCGCTGGTGTATTGGCGCTGACTTCTTTGACTAACCCTTGAACACATCCGGGATATGGCAGAAAACGACTCACATCGTCACGAAAAACCGAGAAAACGCGATGCATTCTGGAAAAACCAGAGTTGGGTTGTCGGTCTCGTTGAATCCGCGGTCGATGCGATAATCGTCATCGACGATCACGGCATCGTGGGGTATGCAAACCCGGCTACCTTGAGCCTGTTCGGTTACGAAGAGGACGAGATCCTCGGGCACAACGTCCACATGCTGATGCCCGAGCCATACCAATCCGCGCACGATCAATACCTGGCGAATTATCGGGAAACTGGCCTGAAAAAAATCATCGGTAAAGGTCGCGAAGTCATTGGCAGGCGAAAAGACGGATCGGTCTTTCCAATGCACCTTTCCATTAGTGAGGTCAAAACCGCGCACACCCGGTTGTTCACAGGAATTCTGCGCGATATCTCGCGCGAGAAATCGGCCGAAGAAGCCCTGCGCGGGCTTACGGCCCGATACGAAGCGATACTGTCCGCCGCGCCCGACATGATCGTGGAGGTAGACTCGAATTTTAAGCATGTCTGGATGAACGCGGCCGGCATCGCCTTTTATGGCGCTGATGCCATCGGTCGCGAGCCGGCGGACTATTTCATCGGCCCGCAGCAAACGTATGAGATGGTGCGGCCTGTTCTCGAATCGTCGCAAGAGACCATCTATGTCGAAAGCTGGCAACGCAGAAAAGATGGCGAACCGCGCCTGCTGGCGTGGTGGTGCCGCTCGTTGCAAAATTCCGAAGGCAAGGTAATCGGTGCGCTGTCGACCGCGCGCGATATTACCCGGCAGAACCGCAACGAGCAGGAGCAGGTGCGCCTGCTTCGCGAACTGACGGATCGCAACCGGATCATTTCCTGCCTCTACAGCGTGGGCGAAGTCATTCGTTCAAGTGTGACCGACCCGGAACTGTTCGAGGCTGTCGCATTACTCATCCGGCCGGCCTGTTACCGCCCCGAAGTGACCCATGCCCGGATCGTATTTGACGGACAGCGATACGGTGAACCGGATTTCGTGTCGTCGCCCTGGGGATTTTCATCGGAGATAACCGTTGCCGGCAGGGTGCGCGGTACTATCGATATCTGTTATCAGTTGGAGGATAGTGGCTCTGAACCGCGCCTATACATGCGGGAGGACCGCGACCTCATCGAAGCCATTGCCCATACATTGGGGGAAACGGAAGACCGGCGCAATGCGGAGGCGCGCGTTATTCAGGCTTCCAAACTGGCGTCCATCGGAGAGCTGGCCGCGGGCGTCGGTCACGAAATCAACAATCCGATCAATGGCATCATGAATTGCGCGGACATTCTGCTCGGCACACTTGCCGATGGATCAAAAGAGCGAAAATATGCCGAGCTAGTGCGCTCTGAAGCAGATCGCGTTGCTGCAATCGTGCGAAGCCTGCTCACGTTCTCCCGTCAGGACGGTGGACACCACAGTCTGGCGCGGCTAACCGACATCGTCGGCGCCGTGTTGTCGCTCACGCGCAAAAGCATCGCAAAGGCGAATATCGAGCTTACAGTAGATGTGCCGGAAAATTTACCCAAGGTGCGTTGCCGGAGCGAGCGCATCCAACAAGTCGTAATGAACCTGATTATCAACGCGATTCACGCCTTGGAAGAGAAGTATCCAAACCAGGACCCCGGCAAGAGACTCTCGATTAGCGCCGCGCCTATTCAAAACGGCGCGACGCGCTACCTTCGTTTAACCGTGGAAGACTGGGGAACCGGCATTCACCCGTCCTACAAGGACAGGTTGTTTGAACCGTTCTTCACGACCAAGGGCAGGGACCGCGGCACCGGCCTGGGGCTGTCCGTTTCGGATGGGATTGTTAAAGAACATGATGGGCAGATCACGGTGGAAAGCGAGTTGGGCAAATTCACGCGTTTCAACGTAGACTTGCCGGTGGGCGTGGAGGGTGATGCCTCCGCTTCCACGCTCCCGAAGTTCGATGGCCGACCGCAATTGGAGAACCCTTGATGGCGAAAGTGCTGATAGTCGAGGACGAGTCCGTGCTGAGGCTCACCTTCGCCGAATTTCTATCCGAGGAGGGCTATCACGTTGATACGGCGGAGCACTACAACGAAGCCGCGCTTCATCTCGCCAACGGCTCGTACGATGTAATCGTCACCGACGTTATCCTCGAGGGAAAAACCGGAATCGACGTGCTTCGGCTTGCGAATGAAAGTCAACCGAAAGCATCCGTCATTGTCATCACCGGCGAACCAAACGTGCAAACCGCCGCGGAATCAGTGCGCCTCGGCGCTTTCGATTATCTCGCAAAACCAGTGACGGGTCGCGACTTGAAGCGCGTCGTCCGGCACGCCCTGGAGCGAAAAAAACTTGCGGACGAGCGCGACCTGTATGCCACGCAAATGGACAAGTATCGCAGGGATCTTGAGGCCATCTTTAACAGCGTAAATGAAGCCATCCTGACCGTCGACAGCGATCTGAGAATTCGACAGGCAAACGCGGCAGCCGCTTCGCTGTTGAATCTTTCGGCCGCCAACATCGAAGGGCAGCCTGTCGATCAGGTCTTCTCCAGCGATCTTTCGCCCGTCGTTGATGCGCTCCGCACCACGCTCAATTCCCATAATGCCGTGACCGAATTCGGTCTGGAGGCAAACCTTCCGCATGTCGGAACAAAAGTGCTCGTGGTCAGCGTAACGCCGCTGCCGGAGAACAGCCACGGCAACTTTGGCGCTGTTATCGTTGCGCGCGATATTACGCGGCTTTCCCGACTTGAAAAGGAGTTGGAAGTCCAATCCAAAGTTCGCAGTTTTGTGGGTAAGAGCGCCCGCGTTCTGGAACTGTTCCAGTTGGTCGACAATGTCGCCGCAACAGACAGCACCGTGCTCATCTGCGGCGAAAGCGGCACGGGAAAGGAATTGATCGCTGCCGCGCTGCATTACGGCAATTCGCGCGAAAAAGGCCCGTTCATAAAGGTCAATTGCGCCGCGCTCGCCGACGATATTCTCGAAAGTGAACTCTTCGGACATGTCAAGGGCGCTTTTACCGGCGCGGTGCGCGATCGCGTCGGACGCTTCGAAGCGGCGGATGGCGGCACCATTCTCTTGGACGAAATTGGAGACATCTCCCATCGGCTGCAGCAGCGTTTGCTTCGCGTTCTTCAGGAGCGCGAGTTCGAACGCGTGGGAGACACGCGACCTATAAAAGTGAACGTGCGTATCATTGCATCAACAAATCAGGACCTGGCCGCAAAAATGCGCGCAGGGCAGTTTCGCGAAGATCTGTATTACCGGATCAATGTTGTGCGCATCGAAATCCCGCCCCTTCGCGAGCGTACCGGAGACATCCCGCTGCTTGTAGACCATTTCTGCCGCAAGTTTGGAGAGACGTTCAAGAAACCGCTCATTGGCGCATCCTCGGAGGCAATGGAATACCTGATGAATTACCCCTGGCCCGGAAACGTCCGCGAATTGGAAAACGCGCTGGAACGCGCCTTTATCGTTTGCCATGACTCGGAGATTCTCTCTAAACATTTGCCGCCAGAGATTGTTCGGCGCGACGCCGTCCATACAAAGTTGCCCGCAATCGAATCTGAAGGTGACATGTCGGAGTCACGGGACGTCATCATGGAAGTGCTTGAGAAAACCGATTGGAACGTGGCGAAAAGCGCCCGATTGCTCGGCGTAGCGCGGAATACACTCTACCAGCGCATGAAGACCCTGAAAATCTCGCGCGAGAATCCGGCGTAGCTCGCGGCGCGGGGCGATGGCCTGAGGGGAGCAGATTCCTCGCGTCGCTCGGAACGCGGCCGAGGGTGGGCTTCCCGCTTTAAGATTCACCCAACGTCAGTGTCTGCTCTCCCAACAAGAAGTATGTCAAGCACGCTCAACGAAACGGGCTATAGCGACTTCTCCATCCGCACACATCCCCCGCCCTCTCGCCGGTCAACAAATCCCAGCTTTCCGCAGATGCCCCGCATGACATGGTTTTCGGCGAGAATCAAGCCATGGAGCCTGTCGAGTTTCTCCGCGCGCGCGGTGTCGAGCAGGCGCTCCATTAATTTCGTTCCCAATCCCTTTCCCTGAACGCTGTCGCTTACCACTATGGCGAACTCGCCTTCGTTCACCATGTGTGATTTGGAATATCGAACGACACCAAGAATGCGCGCTTCCTCGCTTGATCCATCCCTCCCGATGGCAACCAGCGCCATCGCGCGATCGTAGTCGATGAAGCACATTCGTGTGAGCCGTTCATGTCGCGTGCGCTGCCTCAGCGAAATGGTGCTGAAGTAGCGGGAATGCACGGTATCGTCGGAAAGAGTCTTATGAAACTGAACCATCAGCGGCTCGTCTTCGGGCCGTATTGGCCGTATGGTCACAGGGGTCCCGTCATCGAGCGTTTCCTCATAGTAATACTCGTGCGGATAGATGCGAATCGCGGCGGACGGCAATTCCTTATCTGGAATACCCCAGTCATGAAGCACCACGCGAGCATCCAAAGCGACAAGCCTGTCGGGAGACGCCAGCAGTGGATTGATGTCGATCTCGCGAATGCGCGGCTGTTCACACACCAATTGGCTGAAACGGACCAGCAACTGCTCAAGTTCGGCAAGGTCGACCGAGCGTTGACCCCGCACGCCCTGCAACGCGGTAAATATTTTCGTCTGCTCCATAAGCCGACGCGCCAAAGTCGAGTTCAACGGTGGTAAGCCCAAGGCGCGATCGCGAAAAACTTCCACCAACTGCCCGCCTGCGCCGAACAACAAAACGGGGCCCAACTGCGGGTCGATGCTGCTGCCGATTATCAATTCCAATCCGCGCACGGAAACCATGGGCTGAACCGAAACACCAAGGAAATGGCCGTCTCCCGACTTTTCTCGCACGCTGGATTCCATCGCGCGGTACGCGGCGATTACCTGCTCCCGGTTGGATAGGTTCAAGCGCACGCCGCCTACATCGGTCTTGTGGGTGATCGTTTTGGAATGCAACTTGATGACCACGGGATAGCCAATTTTGTCGGCAATTTGAGCTGCCGCCGTTTCGCTGTCTGCAAGCGTTGCGGGAACGACGGGGATCCCATACGCAGCAAGCAACTCGTGCGAATCGATCTCCGGCAACAGGGTCTGCCCCGCGTCGCGCGCTTCATTGAGTATCTTGTTCACTGCCGCGCGGTTCGGCGTGTGCAACTCGGAATCTGCCGGAAGCGTTGGCGTTTCGTAAAGTTCCTGCAGGTCGTATGCGTAGCGCCACATATAGTTGAAAACGCGCGCCGCGGTATCCGGATAGTCGAACGTCGCAATTCCACTCTCGTTGAGAATTGAACGCCCCGGCGCAACCGACGGCCCGCCCATCCAACTCGCAAGGATCGGTTTATCTTTCAGCGAGGGAAGGTTGGCCACTGCTTCCGCGGTGCGGGTTGGATCGGTCATCGCTTGCGGGGTGAGCACCACGAGTAGACCGTCACTATCCGGATCTTTTGATGCAAGCTCGACCGACGCTGCGTACCGATCGGGTGCCGCGTCACCAAGCACGTCTATGGGGTTGTTGTGGCTCCAATGCGGCGGAAGAATTTCGTTCAATGCATTCAAAGTGCTTTCAGATAGTGTCGCAAGTTGACCACCACCCAACAAAAGCGAATCGGACGCCAGCACTCCCGGACCGCCGGCATTGGTGAGTATTGTTAGCCGGGGACCGAGAGGCCGCGGCTGCTTACCCAGAATCTCCGCCATGTAAAAGAGACTCTCGATATCGCCAACCTGCAGAACGCCCGTGCGTCGAAACGCCGCGTCCAGCACGTCTGTACTGCCCGCCAATGCACCCGTATGCGACGCGGCAGCGCGGGCCGACAGATCCGTCTTGCCCGCTTTGAGCACGATGATGGGCTTGATGAGCGCAATCTCGCGCGCGGCGGACAGGAATGCCTTCGGGTCTCCAATGCTTTCCATGTAAAGCACGATCGATTTTGTATTGGGATCGTCTCCGAGCCAATAGATCAAGTCGCCCCAATCGACATCCAGCATGGATCCAATGGAAACAAACGCGCTGAACCCCACCCTCGAATTCATACTCCAATCGAGAATGGCGGTGCACAGCGCCCCGCTCTGGCTGATGAAACCGACGGAACCCGGCAACGCGCAGGAGTTCGCAAATGTCGCGTTGAAACCTGTAATCGGATTCATCACGCCCAAACAGTTCGGACCGATGATTCGCATTCCGGATTGCCCTGCCGCCTCCAGGATCCGAGCTTCCAATGCACGGCCGTCGGCCCCGGTCTCCTTGAATCCCGCGGAGATCACAATCGCGGATTTCACGCCCGCTTTCCCGCACTCCTCGATCAGTCCCGGCACGGTTGGCGCGGGTGTCACAATCACCGCGAGATCTACCGGCTCGGGAACGGCGGATACGGTTGGATACGCGCGAACGCCCAATACGTGATCGCGTCGTGAATTAACTGCATGGACCGCGCCGCCAAATGATTCGTTCAGCAGATTGGTCAGTATGGTTCGCCCCACGCTGCCGGGCTTGTCCGTCGCGCCAATGACAGCGACGGATGAGGGATGAAAAATGGTATCGAGTGGACCACGAGCGGCCAGTTCAGGTCCACTCCTGTGCGTAGGATTCCCGACGGTTTCGCGAATCACAACCTACTCCTCATGTCGACTTCCAGTTTTGCATGGAAAAGATTCAATTTCGGATTCATGGTTATTTGGCGGCGCGCTGCATGCACTGTTCGCGCGCTATAGACTAGATCATATTCGCGATCACCACAAAGCGAAAACGTTGCCAACCCCTAGGAAGACGGCGGCCATCCGAACCTGCTGATCCGGATGGCCGTCGGCCGAGTGTGGCAACGTTACGTCAAACGACTTCCCTCTTACGGCTCCATCTGGTGAACAAGCTCGATGTCAAATGCGCTGTCAGATCCGTGGCATACAGCGCAGGATTCCGCGCCTGCCGCGATATCCGAGTTCAACGCAGCATGAAGATTGGGAAGGAAACCGTCATGGCACGAATTACACGCCGCGGTTTGCGGCAAGATTTCGCGGACAACTGCTCCGCCGTTCTGCGTGACAAGCGTGGAAAGCGCTTCCGCCGCCGTCGGCAGTTCAACCGCGCCGTCCTCATGGCAAATGTCGCACTTACGCAAATCGCCAGGGAACCGCACATGGGTAAAGTCATGCGCAGTGGCGGGCGATCCGAAACCGTATACGGTGTATTCGTCTTCGAGATCCTCGCCCCGGTGAATGCGGTGAAGCATGTCCTTGAAATTCACGCTTTCGGGCTCTTCGTTAGGCGCAACCAGATCGCGCCGTGCCTCGTCCGTGGTGTTCGGGTTGTGACACATCACGCAGTAATCGACGCCTGTACGCTGTTCCCCGTGCGCCCGTATTTCGCCATGGCACGCATTACAACTCTCTTCCAGAACGGATACGCGCCGCTCGACGGGCTCGCTGCCATTCAGCGTAAAAATTGTCCGCGCGTTGGACGCCGTACCCTGATTAAAGTTTGCGCCATCGTGTGTGAAACTGCGGCGGCCTTCCAATGCAACCGCAAACGTATCGGTCGATCCAACCGGCAGCGCATCATCACCGCCATTGAAGGTATACGTGTACGCGCCGCCGCCATTGTTCACCAGCGTGCCGCTAGCCCCGTTACCCTTGATCACGTTACGATTGTACTTCTCGTATTCAGACACGGGGTAAGCAATGGTCCCGGCCATGGATATGGCGGCATTGGTGTTCAGGTCTGCGATCGGATTGCCCGCGCCGTCCGATGCGGTGAATACGATCTGCAGTTGCGGTGTCGTGTCCGGCGTAAGCACCTGCAACGCGGTGATGTCGAATGTGATGCCTGGCGCGTCGCTCGTCTCCTGCGGACGCAAGTGAGCCTCATATATTGGCGCGACGCCCGGCGCAGTCGGCGTATGGCATGCGCTGCATATGCTGTCGTCCGTCAATGGCACGCCAATCGGGTGGTTCGTGAACCCTGGAGGCGTCGGTTCCGCAAGATTAAACCAAGTGCGATCATGGCAGGATGCGCATCCCGCGATCGTCGGGTTCTGTAAATGAAAATCGGGCTTCGGCATGTCGCTCGTATGACAGGTATCGCAGTTCTGCACGGACTGCGGATAAACCACGTCGGAATAGTCGTGAACAGTATTGCCGAATCCCACTATCTGATAGGGCGACCCATCAAGAACACTGGGAAGCGATTCGCCCATATGAATCTTGTGAATCATCACGGCCATGTCAACGGTGTTGCCGGAATTCCCGTCCGTGCTCTGCGGCGAGTGACACATGATGCAAAGCTGAATCTCTCTGCGAATGTCACCATGCAGGGAAAGCCGCGTATGGCACGCATTGCACGATTCCGTATTCACAATCTCTCGCGTCTTGACGTTACTCTTTCCGTCCGGACGAAACGCCAAGACCGCATTCGCGGAGTAGATTTCGCCAGTCGCGCCAAACTCGCGCCGAAACTGTCCGCCGACCTGATGGCTGGCTGTAGGCCCATAGTTGGCGGGAATTGCCGTCGCAAACTTGTAGCGAAACTGTCCGTTCTTTTTCTGCTTCAGCCCAAGCAACCCCGCGGAATCATACGTGGCCTGAACCGCCGCGTTGGCGGTTCCCGGATTCTCGATGCGGGTGTTATAGCTCGTGTACCGGGTTGTGCTTCCGTTGCCCAGCTTATCCAGCCGCCCAAGAAGGAAGCGGGCCTCCGTAAGCTCGTTGATGGCGAGTATGTTTCCAGCCTCGTCCGTTGCCGTGAAAAAGACTTCCGGCCGAAGGTCCGCGGGTATTTTCACGCGGTCTATGGTGATGACTAACCCCGGCGACCTTCCGCCGAAGTACGTCAGCGCCTTGTCTTCCGTGAGATACTCGCTCTCTTCGCCGACAAGCTTCGCAAAGATCGACTGCAAATCATCCGCGGCGAGCGCGGTGAATGAACTACCGACGATCATGCTACACGCCACTGCAATTCTGGTCAGCCCGCAAGTTTTTGTAAACACTGCGGCCTCCTTTCCGTCCGACGGCGGGCGCCGTCTTCCCCTAGCTCGTTTGGTTCAATCGACCCTATTCGATTTACGACCAATCAGATGCACAATTCGTACCAGTTTACGTCCCTCAACGTGCCCCTCGGGCGCGTTGGATAATCGGTTTCAAATGGCCTGTTCCGCGAGCAGGTTGCCGGGTGAGACTCAACCGCCAATGGTCAGGTTGAACACTTGTGTACTCGTCAATGCTGTCCGCCTGCGCACTATTGCGGATCCAGCATCCCGAGATCGGTCAGCACCTGAGGACTTTCCTCTTCCATGGCAAGTACGCCATGGCAAATCGTGCAGTCCTGGCTGATGGTCTTCGAGCCGTCGACCGTGCTGAATTCCCCATCGTGGCACCGGAAGCACCCCTCGGAATTGATGTGGCTGATGTTGTTGATATACGTGCCCCACGTCACATTCATCTTGGGAAATACGTTCCGTTTGTAAATCGCCTGCGATTCCTCGATGGCCTGCTTGATCTCCGCTGATTTCGTCTTCGCAAGCTCCGCATGGTTATCGCGAAAATGCGATTCGATTCTCCGCGCAATCTGGTCAAGGTCGCCCTCTTCACCTTTGACTTCCTTCAACGCTTCCACCGCCACTTTCTTGATTGACGGCAGCGTCTTGTCGATCATGCCGTGGTTCAACGCCTTGTCCAGCGCTTCGCCAGGCATCTCAAAAATGTGCGCGGGCCGATTGTGACAATCGATGCAGTCCATCCGGCGGGTTTCGCCGCCAGCCAGTTGCGCGAGATCCGGCGCCTTGCCACCCGGAAAGTATTCTGTAATCGAGCCGTCCGGCTCCTTCACGCGCACCGCGGCAATCTCCTGGCGCTGGGGATCGAGCGTGGTATACGTCGTCTCACGTCTTGGATCGATATGCCAGCTATGGATGCCGTGCTCGGTCCCCGCCCCGCCGATATGCATGAGCAGAACCGTGTGCATCGGTGTATTTGCTTCGTCCTCGCCATACCGCGTAATGACGCGCACCCGGTCCCCGGTGAACTTCTCCGGCATGTGACACTCCTCGCAAATGTCGCGGGAGGGTCGCAGATTCTTCACCGGCGTCGATACGGGATGTTCATAGGTATTGAACGTAACGGCAAAGAGTTGCCCGACGCCGGAAAGTTTCGATCGAACAAACCACGGTGCGCCCGAGCCAATATGGCACTCAACGCAATCAACGCGGGAATGGGGCGAGTTCAGGTATGCAGTGTATTCAGGCTCCATTACCGTGTGGCAAACCTGTCCGCAGAACTCCACCGACTCCATGTACACGACGCTCTTGTAAGTAGTCGCTCCCAGCACAAATATATTCACGACGGATAGGAAACCCACCATCCCCGCGATTTGGCGCGTGCGCGGATTGTTGAAATCGATTCGCGGCAGCTCCAGCCGATCTCTACTGGTTTCGATACCATGTTTTCGCTCGAATTTCCGCTGCCAAATCGCCCCAATCGGGATCATCACCAGCCCAAGGACAAACACACCCGGCAGCACGAGAAATGCCAGAATGCCAAGATACGGCGAAGATACCAGTTCCAGTACTTCGAGGAGCACAACCCCCGCGACCGCAATTGCACTGAATGTCGTCAGCGACGCGCCGAGCAGCGTCAGCCAGTTCCTGCACAACAGCCAAAGCAATGAATGAACCAGGCTTCGCATTTTCTTCAGCATCGAAAACCCTACCGATCTGACTGGTTTTGGTTTATCCCAATGGGTCGGTCAAGACCCCAAACAGTCTGGTAGAAACGGAGCAAGTACAATGCCAGAGCAATATTACCCGTAAAGGGCTCGACGCCTCCAGACCCAGCATGGATTCTAACTGGAACCCGGCCGCGCACCTCGCATCATCCAAAATAAAGCTGGAACTGTCCGAATGAACGATACTGCCAATGACACATCTGTATCGTGATGCGCGAAAAGTCGCTATACGGAATCGCTTAGCTTGAGCTAATTCCCCCGCTCACGCCCTCACGAATCCATGCGGATCTGCTGTCACCCGCGGATCTGTCTCGTTCCGAAGCAAAACGAGGAATCTACCACCCTCCCACGAAGCCCCTGAAGCACAACTGAAAAAGAAAGCGTCCTGAACCCCTTCACGCCCCCGAAAGGCCTGGTGGTTCAAGGCGTTTCCTGCTGGGCCAACAAGCCTTTGATGCAGTAAAAAATGCCAAAAAGAAACCCCACCGGTGCACCAGCCCCGGGTCGGCACAAAAAGTGCAACGAATCAACGGTGAATTCCGTTGCGCAATAGGGTATGTTCCCTGTAACGTAACGAAATCGATAGGTTTGCCGCCCTGGGGAGGAGGCAGTTGATGCCTTCGAATTCGATAGTTCAGCAGCCACAGACCGTGGCGCAGACGGTTGGCCTTTGCCTTTCTCGCAAGCCAATGAGCGTTTCGCTTGTTGTACTGGCAGCGGGGATGTTGCTGCTCGTCTCGGGCTGTCCCAGTGGCACCGGCACCATAGGCAGCCAAACCACTTGTCTCGCATGTCACAATGGCCGCGTTGCGGAAGACATGCGAATCTACCTCCTGAGCGCCCATCGCGGCATTGATTGCACTTCCTGCCATATCGGGGCGGAAGCGCACGTCCAGAGCGGTGGCACCCTCGGCACGCTTGTGAATCCTTCAACTTGGACCATCGAAGCCTCGTCGGCAGTGTGTGCCTCATGTCACCAGCAGGAAGTTACCGGATTTCTTGGCAGCGCCCACGCCACATCGCGCCGCGTTGCCTGTTACGACTGCCACGACGTGCATTCCCCGCTGGAAACGAGAGCGCCCGTGGCCAACAATCTCTCATGCCTCACCTGCCATGGCATCTTCGATTTTCAGACGAATGACATCATCAGCGCGCATACCAACCACCCGGTCGACCCTTCCGGAACCGGCGCGAGCAGATGCACGTCGTGCCATATGCCGCCCCTCGTGCGGGAGGATCAGGCCGACGGACCACACTCCCACTCGTTCCTGCCGGTCGAACCCATCGAGAGCGCGCGCCAGTCAGACAATGGGGAGACCGTGCTACCGAATTCCTGCGCGGGCACCACGGGCTGTCATGATGGTTCGGTTGCTGGAACGCCAATTTTTAACATCGACAACGCCGACCAGATGACGGGCCTGCAGGCGATTTTTGAGTTCTGGTACGGCACGGACAAGGCCAGCGGCGGAATCGACGTAGTTGCGCCATGAGCCCGTATGTGAAATCCTTCAGTGCGCCACCGCAAAAAGCCGGATTCGTGGCTTCTCGCCGAAATGGAAAGGCGATCTTCTTCACCATGGTCGCGCTCCTGGCGGCACTCTGCATGCCGGTCGCCGCACAAGAAAACGCAACGACAGAATCGCCCGAACCGCCTCCTTCCGAGGAAGCATCCCCGCAACCGGAACAGGCGCCACCCGCCGACACGAAAGCAATGGAACCGGCCACACCCCGACGCCGCTGGATCAGTGGCCAAATCGAAGCAAGCGTGGATGCCATTTCGTCGGAATCTGAAGATAGCATCGATCTGGACCAGATGCTCCAACTCAACATCGATCCCCTGTCAAACGAAAAACTCCACCTCCGAAGTTTGTTTTGGCTGCGCGAAGACCTTGAAAGCATTGATGAACAGTCTCCGCTGCGCGACATCGATGACAGCTTCAGCGGCGACGTTCACGGCAACGTGGTCAATCTCCATCTCGATATCGATGACTTGTGGGGAGAATCGATCTTGAGGATTGGACGCCAACGCATCAATGAAGGCACTGCGTACAACCGGCTCGACGGGATTTTTTTCAAGAAGGAACTCACCCGCTGGCAATGGTATGTCTACGCGGGATGGCAGGCCTCGCTCTACGATCACCCATTCGATGACCCCGCGCTTGGCGGCGGCGCTCAGTTCCAACTCTCACCCGCCACCCGACTCGCTGTGGACGCCTATTGGATCGACGAAGATCGCCTGCACCATCCCGACGCCTACCGGTGGCGGATCGCAAATTGGTTCTACCGCGATTATCCGCGCGAAGTGGAACGCGATATCCACGACTCTTCAATCGCGCTCAGTATTTGGCAAAAAGTCACCGAGAACATCCGATTCATGGGCCGTTTCGAATGGCTCGATGCCGAATCCCACCGGCTAACGCTCCAGACAACCGGATTCATCCCCGCGCTGGACACTTCCTTTGAAGTGCGATACCGCCAACTTTTCGAAACCATCGAGGATCGCGCAAGCGATCTGACGAGCTACTACCGCGTGCTCGGACCCCAACAACAATATAAAGAACTGCGAATCGTGCTCCACCGTCCACTGACGCAGCGCTTGTCGCTTTCGATAGAGGCCGAGTTCCGCGACGCTGACAGCGAGGAACCTCGCGACCGCACCAGCGCCTGGAACCAGGCTTACTTTTACGTCGACAAGTCAAATCAGGATTTACAACACTACAGCGCGACGCTGACCGCGGAAAAACTGCCGTGGAATCTTGAAGCCTCGCTCTATGGCGAATACTGGGACATCGATAATTTCGACGATTCATGGCAATTCGGCGGAGACATCACCAAGCGCTGGGATGCATGGAGTCTTACGCTGGGCGCCGAGTATGTGAGCTACGACGACTACACTACTCGCTACAATTTCTGGCCCAGTTTCCGAAATGAACTGCGCAGCGCGTTCCTCGCGCTGAACAATTCTTCCCTCTCGACGTTCTACTACGACAACAATTTCACCGTGAATCTTCGTGACGTGGTTCGCGTCGATGCGGGAAATGACATCGTCTCCGTATTTGCGGAGGCGAGATGGAAGATTGATTCCAACCAGGACATTCACGCAAGTGTATCCATTGAAGAAGACGACAGCGAAGACTCGCCCTACTGGCGCGTCAGAGCCGGGTATACAAGAAAGTTCTAAAGAATTCGGAGCATGATTTCATGACGCGGCATCCAAGGTTGTTTTGGGTGGTTTTCACGATAGGCGCAAGCATTATCGTGGCCGCATGCGTCACCGTGTCCAAACCAAAAGTGACAAAACCGGACCGCGGCGTGCGCGTTAATCATGCGCTGCACGCCGAACAGGGACTCGATTGCGCAACCTGCCACGAGCCCCAGGATACGGGCGCAGTATCGTTCCCCACGCATGAAACCTGCTCAGCCTGCCATGACATCAACGTGGACGAGGCCTCTCCCGAGCAATGCGGTTTGTGCCATACACGCGAAGACTACAGCATCGAACCTATCCAGAAATTGCTGGGGACGGAACTGAAATGGAGTCATGCCCCGCACATTGCCAAGGAAATTGAATGCGCAACATGCCACTCCACGCTCGATCAAACGGTCGCCGCGCTACCGGCCGGATCGCAAAAACCAGTCTGCATGGACTGCCACGGCAAAACCAGCCCGACGCTGAACGAATGCTCGGTGTGCCATACCGAAGTGAACGCGGAGTTTATACCAAAGTTCCGCGGGACCCAGCGCATTCAACACGATTCCCCCGCGATTTGGGCGCACGTTCACGGTGACGAATCCAAGGTGGACCCCAAGTACTGCGCAATGTGCCACACCGAACAGTCGTTCTGCGACAGTTGCCACACCACGCACGCGCCCGACAATCACACCGTAACATGGCGCCGCAAGACCCACGGCATGGAGGCCACCTGGGATCGCAACAGTTGCAGCGTCTGCCACGAAGAAGATTCGTGCTTGAAGTGTCATCGAAACACACAACCCGATTCGCACAAGCCGCAATGGGGCCCGCCGGCAAACCAGCATTGTGTTTCATGCCATTATCCGCCGTCACAAACGAATTGCACCGTTTGCCATGAGGCCATCGAGCACAAGTCCGCGATGCCGTCGCCCCACCGATTAATGATCTATCCGCCGCGATGCAATGCCTGCCATCCCGGCGGTTTGCCAAACCGCGCTCCGCACGCGACAAACAGCACCGTGCGGTGCGATTTCTGCCACTAAGGTGTCACCAGGAGGAGTAAGAACGATGTGTAGAAAAAAAACAGAGGTTGTTGTTCTGGCAGTCGCAGTCATGCTGGCGTTCCCGCTCGGCGTGCAGTCCGCCTGGGCCGCAGACGCCTCGGAATACATTGGCGAGTCGCAATGCAAGGTTTGCCACAACAAGAAGGCCGAAGGTGAACAGTGGAACAAGTGGAAGGAAACCAAGCACTTCAAAGCATTGGAATCGCTGAAGTCGGAACAGGCGATTGCAATCGGCAAAGAGAAGGGCTTGGCGAAACCGCCCGTCGAGTCACCGGAATGCCTGAAATGCCACGTAACTGCGTATGATGCGGCGACCGGCACTGCGCCTGCCAAAATTAAGTTTGAAATGGGCATTCAGTGTGAAACCTGCCACGGTCCCGGACTGCAACACCAGGCCGACGGAAAGAAAATTCTGTTCGAGAAGGACCTCTCTGTTGATCCAAAACTGAAGATCATCACGCACCCCGAAGAAAAAACGTGCCTGCAATGCCACAACGAAGAGTCTCCGACGTGGAACCCCGAAAAATACACGACGAAAGACGGCAAGAAGGTTGGATTCGATTTTGAACAGGCGACAGCGAAAAACGCCCACCCGAATCCGCTGAAGAAAAAAGAGGAATAGACGGGAATTCCCGTTCCGCCGTTTACTTCCAGCCACAGGCCGCCGGCCTGTGGCTGGAAGCAGGTTTATCGAGTTAATACACGTCTGTAAAGGGCTGCAATGGTGCGTCGCGCCGGCAAAATAGTGCTGCAAATTCTTTCCTCGTACGCGCTCGGCATCGCTACGCTGTTCTTGCTGCTGGTGCTCACGTATCTCGGCACGCTCGAGCAGATCGAGCATGGACTGTTTGCGACGCAGCAAAAGTATTTCAATTCCCTGTACGTGATTCATGAAATCAACGGAATCCCGCTCTTGCCGCTGCCTGGCGTATACACGCTGTTGTTCGTGCTGGGCATAAACATGCTGCTCGGCGCCATCACGCGCTTTCGCTGGGGCATGCGTCACGCCGGCGTCTTCGTCGTGCACACGGGCATTCTCATCATGCTGCTTGGCGGTTTCGTCACGTACCACTATTCCGTAGATGGCCATCTGACGCTCTACGAAGGTGAAACTTCTGACGAGTTTCTGAGCTACTACGATTGGGAGATTACCATCGCCGAGGACGGTGTGGCGGATGAAAACGATGCCCTCGTTATTCCGGGCGACGCCTTCCGCGACCTGACCGGCGACAACACCCGCAGCTTTTCTTCCGCCAAGCTGCCGTTCACGATGACGCTCTCGGGTTTCATGCCAAACGCCGTGCTCATGGGCGGCACGAACACTGTCACCCCCATTCCCCGCGACGCCAAGAATGAACGCAACGTCGCGGGAATCACCGCGCAGTTGGCGGCGCTGGATGGAAGTACAAAGGACATAGCCAACCTCTGGGGAATGTCTTCCGGACCATATCGCTTCCAGCTTTCGGATAAATCGTGGAACATCGCACTGCAACGACGCAGATGGAAACTGCCCTTCGCGGTAGGCTTGGACAAATTCACGCGCGTGCTGCATCCCGGCACGGCAATGCCAAGTGCTTTCAGCAGTGATGTAACCGTCGTCGAACCGGTCGGCACGCAGAAGGTCCATATATCCATGAACCGCCCGCTGCGATACAAGGGCTACACCCTCTTCCAGGCCTCCTGGGGTCCCACGAACGCGGGCCCTCAGGATAAATTGTTCTCGACCCTCGCCGTCGTGCGTAACCCCGCGGATCAGTTT
>CALEZK010000463.1 GCA_937928585.1 uncultured bacterium
GACACCTTCGAGCGCCGCACGCTCACGACTATAAGACTTGCCGCCCATAGCGGGTGCCCAGGATGCTTTCTCGCCTTGCAAATCGCCTTGCGAAATCGTAGCGAATAGATTGTGATTGTAACGGTCGGCCCCCAACTGGAAAAATGCCAGCCGCGAGAATGCAACCGGTTTGACGACCTTGTAGCGGAGGGTATAAAGGCCGCGAACGAAATCATCGCTCCGCCAACTCTGCGTTGTGACATGAGACTGAATGGCGCCATCGGGTGTCTCTCCCACGTAACGCACGTCAGTCAGCACCGGTCCTTGCGAGGCATAAACCGTCTTCTGGCGCGTCAAGTACTTTCGTTGGTCATCCTGTTCCAGAACGAGAAAATCAGCGCCGCCGACATTGTGCGTCCAAGACCATTTCTTGAGAGGCGCGTCGCCCATTCCCCACACCATAAGCGGCCGGATGTCATCGACCATAGCCCGATTGAGGTTTACGTCCGGGTCGTAGGTAATGCTTTCGCCGAATGATCCAATTGCGCACTCGTCCCACAATTGGTGCGTGCCCCAACCTTCCAACGCCAGCTGCGCATGGGACACGGCTGGCACCCCACCCCAATTTGCATAGGCCATGCGAAACTCAAAAGCATGTTTCGCGCCGGGTTCGAGATGGAGCATCGTAATGCCGTCGAACCATGCGGGTGATACGTGCCAGTTCTTGGAAATTTGAATTGGCAACCCCAGCGGCGCGCCAGATTCGTCGCATAAAACGGGCGACATGCCGGTAATGCCGAAGCCGCCGCCACGCTTGGAAAACGCGAGAGGCAGAGTGCGCGGCTCGTGCGAGGGATTCTCAATCAAGATGCGAACGCGCTCCATCGTCCAGATATCCGGATTGTTTCCAAGTACGACCTGATGCCAGCCTGCGGATGGGTCGTACGCGACGCTCAACTCGCCGGCATAGGGAGCAATACCTTCCGCGCGAATGCGTATGTCTGCCAGGGCGTGGTGGGTTTGTGTCGATGGAAACAATCCAACCGTGTGGGTAACACTTTCCCCTTCCGACAGCAGTGCGTAGGGGGCGTCCGCGTGATAGTTGTCACTGCCGGAGTGCGTGATCGCAGAGCCCGGTGCAATGTTTCGCATTACGAGCGCCGTGTCGCCGGCGCCATGATAGCTTGCACGTAGCGTCACGTCTTTCAAAGTCTCTTTCGACTCAACTTGGAAAGTGGCCCGCGCATGATCCGGCCAACAATGCAGCAGTAACCGGCCGGTAATACCAGGCGCAGCTTCGCCTTTGCTTCCGCGAAGCGATATATCCCTGATTTCGACATTTGCGAGATACTTGCCGAGTCGTTGAATAACCACTGCGTCTGGCTTTGGCGCGCCGGATACCGCGTCGTAGATCGTTTCGCCAATCTTTACCTGAAATGTGAGCGGAGATTTTGCAAGCGTGTCGATGGCTTCATCGTTGCCAAGCCGTGCGGCAGTGTCTGCATCTACTTTTGAGGTTACCGCGCCTGATTTTTCGATTCGCGCTTTCGAAGCATTCACGAGGAGACCGTAGTGCGTGGCTTGCACGCCAAAAACAATGTCACCTTCGGAACTGCGTCCCCGGTACCCGTAGGGGTAGTACCCGTAGACGTAGTCGCCGGAATGAACAAGGGCTTTCCCCAGATCGGATGTCGCGTCTCCCAGAGAAAGTTGTGAGAATACGCCACAGAAAACGAATACCGCCCAGATGTGCCAGGCGCGGGGGTGAAAACTCCGGCCAATCATATGGATAATTCCCGTGTCCGAATCAGGTTCGGCGTCTACCATATCGGAATAAGCACCCCACATGGTATGTTCAACGCACTTGAAAAGGGGTAGTGGAGGGGTGAGTCGAGAGACTGGAGGTAATTCATGTTCTTGCTGAGGCTGATTTCGTCGCGTCTTGTCAGGGTTCGTTCTGGCGCCATTGGGCTGACTGCCGTATCTGTGCTCGCGGTGGGAGCGCTTTCCGGCTGTCCCAAGAATGTCCCGGAGACCGTCTCGTTCGTGGATCTCGATCGGTACCTTGGACTTTGGTATCAAATCGCGGCGTACGAAGAGTTCTTCAACCGCGATCTCGTGGGCGTGACGGCCGAGTACTCTCGGAATGAAGACGGCACGATTCGCGTCTTCAATCGCGGATTAAAAGGAACCTTGGACGGACCCGAAGACACGATAGAGGGCGTGGCGAGGGTCGAAGACACCGAAACGAACTCCAAGTTGTCGGTGCAGTTCAATTTCCCGTTGGGCCGCTTGTTTCGCGGGCAGTACTGGATCGTCGATTTGGATAGTGAAGAGTATTCGTACGCAGTCGTGACCGACTCGCGGCGCAGCACTTTGTTTATCTTGAGTCGTACGCCGCAAATGGATCAGGAAGTGTACGACGGCATCATTGATCGCTTGCAAGCGAATGGTTTTGATATCGCTTCGTTAATTCTGACACCGCAGTCAACTGGTTGACGGTTCGAGAATACGGCGGCGGCGAGTGGCATTCGACTCGCCGCCGCCTTCGTGTCTTATTCCTTGATGAATCCGTGGTACAGGCCCATATAGTAGGGAAGCAGGTAGACCGCACCGTCTGCGAGTCCGGTACCATTTCCGCCGTAATCAAGGTTCCACGGATCTGTGTTCCAGTGATTGAAATGACGCTCGTCAACCTGGATGACTTTGCCGTTCACCCGATGTCCGCGTTTGCGCTTCTTGACTTCGTCCCAAGGTTCCACGGGGTCGCCGCGCTGCGCACGCGGAAGCATTTCGATATCGAGGCGGTGGCTGTTTTGGTGCGCCCAATTGTATCGATCCAACGGGAATCGCTTTAGCGTCTCGACGGAATCTTCCAGCCAACCGTCCCAAGGATCAATTTTCCATGTGTTGTACGCGTTCGTAAAGGTCGCGCCTGTCCCAATCGCGGCATATGCAAAGTTGAAAAACGGATTCATTTCGAGCCATTCGTGCGACATGTACCGATAAAACGCGTACATGATTCTGTCTTTCAGGTCCTGGTTCTGCGTGTACTTGAGCAGGTTGTAAAAGCACATGATCGCCATCTCGTCATCCGAGTGGTTTCCGGAACCATAGCCCTGTTGAAGCTTCGCGTTGATAGCATTCACGTCATAAGCGTGCTTCTCACACAACTCCTCGATCGCGCGGGTGTACTTTTTGTCTCCGGTCATGTGCTCCGCGGTCGTAAGGTAAGAAAGCATACTCAGGGAGTTGATGCCGCGCTCCCACGACCAAAGGGGTTCCCGGTTAAGCGCAGTCGGACCAAACACGGCCCAGCGCGTGCGCGTGCCATCGTGGTCGATAAGACTGTAATCATTGCGCAGAAGGTGATCCGTCAGGTTCACCACGACTTCGCGCACGCGCGCCTTTTCTTCTTCGCTGTCCGCAACGAGGTCGTAATACAGCGCATAGAAGAAGTAGTGCCCATCCAGTTCATCCGAGCTGGTGTCGGTCTTGTACCAATACTTTTTGTCCTTCGTCAGCGGCCAACGGGGGACATACGCCTTCCAGAGCTTATCGCCTTTTTGCGTTTCCTTCTGGCCTTCCAGCGTATAGCTCTTCCGTTCGTTCGGGTTCGGTTCATTCGTTTCAACGACGGTTCGCGCGACAAATCCAGGCTGCTGCTTCACTTCGCCGTCGATCGGCGCGACGCTCAGGAAGCGCATCGCTTCAAACGCGTTCTTCGCCCGCTGCTTCGCCTTTGGGTCTTTTGTTGCGCCGTATGCAAAGCATTCACCGGCGCCATACATCCCGGTCCAGAGTCCGTCATTGTCACTATCGTGATTTGAATGTCCGGCCGTCGCATCGCCCGGTTTCTTTACCGATGCCTCCAACACGTAACCGTACTCCGTGCGGCGGTTGTACTTGTCAATCAGTTCTTCATACCAGTTTGCCTTCTCGGCAAAGGTCATTGGACGTCGCTCGATCACGCCTGCGCCCGCGTTTGAAGCAAACCACGCTCTTCCATCGGCAGCAACGGCCACCGCGTGCAACTCATCTGCGGGAACCCAGCGCCGGCCCTGTCGGTAATACCATTCGCCGCCTTCAAGCCGAATCGCGCCTTTGTCCGTGGAAAACCAGACTTCGCCCTTCGGGCCACATGCCGCGCCGGTGAATTTGTTGTAGGGAAGTCCATCGACCCCCGTCCAAAGTTTCCACGCGCCACCGGTGAGATTTCCCACACCCTGCGGGCTGCCAAACCAAAGTTGGCCGTCTGACCCAAACGCGACTGCCTTCACACCACGCGGCGCCCAGCTCTTGCCGTCGGCAGTAGTGGGGGTGAGCGAAGTCCAAGCCCCATCGTGCTCCTTTAGAAACAAACCGGCTTCACCGCCAGCAGCCACGGCGCCCACCGCATTCGCTGCGACGGAATATAGCGCCTTGGTATCGCCGAGATGTTTGCCCAGCGATCTGTCGGCTTTCGCGCCGCGTTTGCTTACTGTGTAAAGCCCCTCGGAGGTCGCGAGATAGATCGCGCCGTTTTCGTTGCCCGCAATCGCGTGAATCTCGACGGCGGGTGCCTTGCAAAGCGCTTGTTCGCCGTCACCGGGTTTGAAAACGACGATACTGCCGCCCGTTACCGCGACGACGCCATCTCCCACAGCAGCTACAGCCGTGACACTGGAATCGCTGCGGGATTTCCAGGTGCCGCCGACGAATTCCATCAGCCCCTTGTCCGTTGCAAGAAAGACGTTTCCGCCCTTGGCAATCGCGACATCAATCACATTAGTTGCCGGCAGTCCTTTTTCAGAGTCATGGACAGTGGCGACATCTTGCAGGAAAGTGCCTACCTTCATAGCTGATGTGGCTGCGTAAGCACCAGTGCTGACGATGGTCGCCAGGCATATCGCCAGGCACGATAAGTATCGATAGTACACGGATAAATCTCCTCCGGAGGTTGAATGCTGGTACGCGACCGCAGCGGCGCGCAACCGTAAAACCGGTGAACCTGCTTTATATCACGATGGGAAAAAACATGCCAGTACAGCCTCGTTTGTGATCCGCCAATCGTGAAAAAATGTACGATTGTTTTGGCCGAGGTGATGTGGCAGAATGCCTCTGCGTTTGTGTTCTCGACGCTGCATGCGCTGGTGCCGGATTGCTCGAATGCGGATTTCGCAACGGGTTTCGGCGGCTTGCGCAACTCGGGCTTGCAGCCGTGGCACGGCTGGCTAGCTGCGTGCGTATTCATCGTTTTTGGTATCAACCAGTTATGGATGGCATACAGGCATGGCGGTTCACACAATAAGGAAGGGTCTCGACCTTCCGATAGCTGGCGCCCCGAGCCAGCAAATTGACGGCATTCGGGTTCCTTCACGCGTGGCAATTCTGGCCGAAGATTCGGTCGGGCTGCGCCCGACTATGCTCGTTAAGGTTGGCGATAGCGTAAAGCGTGGTCAACCGCTATTTGAGGACAAAAAGAATCCCGGCGTCATTTCCACATCGCCGGCGGCAGGCACCGTTGCTGCTATCAACCGGGGCGAGAAGCGCGCATTCCAATCGGTCGTCATCGACCTTAACGAAGCGGAGCGCCGCAACGCTGGTGAGCAGGTTTCCTTCAGCAACTACACCGGCAGCGATCCCGCCGGTTTAAGCAGAGACCAAATCGCTGCGCTCCTCGTTGAATCGGGACTCTGGAATGCGTTCCGCACCCGTCCGTTCAGCAAAGTGCCTCCATTGGGCAGTGTTCCGGCCGCAATCTTTGTTACCGCGATCGACACCAACCCGCACGCGCCAAATCCGGAGCTGGTCATTAAGGGCCGGGAAAAGGACTTCGAACGCGGCCTGATTTGCATTGCCAAACTTACCGAAGGGCGCACGTACCTGTGCAAGGCGCGTGGCGCTGCTATTCCCGCCAATCCGAATACCGGCATTCAAATTGAGGAATTCGAAGGCGTTCATCCGGCGGGCACCGTTGGACTGCACATTAACCGCCTCAGCCCCGTAAGCCAGAAGAAAACGGTGTGGCATGTTGGATATCAGGACGTGCTTGCGATAGGCATGCTGTTCGCGTCGGGTAAGCTTGACGTAGAGCGTGTGATCTCGCTTGCCGGTCCATCGGTGCAATCGCCGCGTTTGCTGCGCACGCGGTTTGGAGCGTCCACCGACGATATCGTTAACGGCGAGCTGAAACCCGGCGAGCATCGCGTCATAAGCGGTTCAGTCCTCTCCGGCCGCAAAGCCATGGGGGATGTATTCGGCTACCTTGGCCGATATCACAATCAGATCGCCGTACTTCGCGAAGGACGAGAGCGCGAGTTCCTCGGCTGGATGGCCCCAGGATTCAGCAAGTTCTCCATTATCCCCGTTTATTTTTCGAAGCTTCTCAAAGGAAAGAAATTCGAGTTCACCACTTCGACCAATGGTTCGCCACGCGCGATGGTGCCTATCGGTATGTACGAACAGGTTATGCCGATGGACATCGTTCCGACGTTTCTATTGCGCTCCCTGCTTATCGGGGATGTCGAAGAAGCGGAAAAACTCGGCGTGCTCGAACTCGACGAGGAAGACCTCGCATTGTGTACTTTTGTGTGCCCTGGCAAACACGATTTCGGTGTCCGCCTGCGCGAGATGCTGAACCAGATTGATAAGGAAGGCTGATGAAAGCGCTCCTTCACGCGCACGAAAAACTGCGCAAACATTTCGAGAAGGGCGGCAAACTCGAGAAACTGTACCCTTTTTTTGAAGCACAGGATACGTTTCTCTTCACACCCGACTCTGTAACGTCCAGCGCCTCGCACGTTCGTGACGGTCTCGACCTGAAACGAATGATGATTACCGTCGTGCTGTCGCTGATCCCCTGCACCATCTTCGCCATGTGGAATGTTGGCTATCAGGCCAATATAGCTATTGACCCTGCAAAGATTGCTGAATTGACCGGTTGGCAGAACGCCGTTATTCAAGCCGTCGGAATCGGCTACAACGCGGGCAACCCGATCGCGTGCTTCCTTCACGGCGCTTTATATTTTCTTCCTGTCTATTTTGTCACCATCGCCGTGGGCGGCATATGGGAGGCGGTTTTCGCCGTCGTGCGCAAGCATGAGATTAACGAAGGCTTCCTGGTTACTAGCCTGCTTTTCCCGCTAACGCTTCCGCCTACAATTCCGTTGTGGCAAGTCGCTCTCGGTATCAGTTTCGGCGTCGTATTCGGGAAGGAAGTCTTTGGCGGTACCGGTATGAACTTCCTGAACCCCGCGCTTGTGGCGCGCGCGTTTCTGTTTTTTGCCTATCCCGCGCAAATCACCGGCGACAAAGTCTGGGCCGCCGTCAGTGGCCAGCAGGCGATCGACGGTTTCAGCGGCGCAACAATTCTCGGCGTCACGCGAATCGATGGATTTAATGACGCAGTTGCAGCCACCGGCTACTCGTGGTGGATGGCATTTAGCGGCGTAGAACTCGGCTCGATGGGTGAGACTTCTGCGTTGGCCTGCATTATCGGCGCGGTAATCCTGATCGCGACTGGCGTGGGTTCATGGCGAACGATGGCTGGGGTCGTCCTCGGCACCACGGTTACGGCGCTCTTGCTCAATCTGGTGAACTCCGAAACCAACGGCTCATTCGAGATTCCCTTCTACTGGCACATGGTGCTGGGTGGTTGGGCATTTGGGACCGTGTTCATGGCTACCGATCCCGTCTCTTCTGCGTTCACAGATCGCGGGAAATGGGTATATGGTTTCATGATCGGGTTTCTCGTCGTACTGATTCGCGTCGTGAATCCTGCATACCCGGAAGCCATGATGCTTTCTATCCTCTTCATGAATATGTTGGCCCCGCTCATCGACCATTACGTGGTCAAGGCGAATATCAAGAGGAGGCTGGCCCGCAGTGCAGCGTAATTCTGTCCAATACACGATTATTTTCGCCGGGCTCGTTTGCATTTTTTGCTCGGTGCTCGTTGCGACGAGTGCAGTAGTGCTCGCTGATCGCCAGGAGGCCAACAAACGTATCTACAAACAGCGAAACGTGCTCCTCGCCGCGGGCATCATCAAGGACGGCCAAAAAGTTTCCAACGCCGAAGTTGCGACCCTATTTGATGAAAATATTGAGGTCAAGCTGGTCGATCTCAAATCGGGCGAATATACTGACGATCCGGACCCCGCCACCTACAACCAGCTCGCCGCACGCGACAACCCTTCCCAGAGCGAAGTGGCTCCGGCTAACAGCTCAAACATCAAGCGCGTTCCCAATAAGGGCACCGTGTTTCAGGTAGTCAAGGATTCGCAAGTGGAAGCCATCGTTATACCCGTCGAAGGGTATGGCTTGTGGGGCACCTTATACGGCTATCTAGCCTTGGAAAAAGACGGCCGCACGATTCGGGGCATTACGTACTACGATCACAAAGAAACACCTGGCCTCGGCGGCGAAGTGGATAACCCTAAGTGGAAAGGCCTCTGGCCCGGCCGCAAGGCATACGACGATGAAGGCAAACCTGCGATAACAGTTTTGAAGGGCGTCGCAGGCAGCGTAGAAGAGGATCCCTATCATATAGACGGCATGTCCGGCGCGACCATTACGAGCAATGGCGTGACGTATATGATGGACTTCTGGCTCGGTGAGAACGGCTTTGGTCCGTTTATCTCGAAGTTTCGGGAACAAGGAGGTGCTCCTGCATGAGCGTCCTATTTGGAAAGAAAGAACGGGAGGCACTGGTCGACCCGGTCTTTAACAACAATCCGATCGGTCTACAGGTGCTCGGGATATGTTCCGCCCTCGCCGTCACCACGCGCTTGGATAAGGCGATCGTCATGGCGATTGGTTTGACGACCGTTACAGCCTTTTCGAACCTGACGATAAGCGCACTTCGCAATTTCATTCCTTCGAGCATTCGCATCATCGTACAACTCGCGGTAATCGCGTCATTGGTGATCGTTGTCGATCAGATCCTGAAGGCCTATCTGTTTGAGATTAGTCTGCAACTTTCGGTTTTCACCGGATTGATTATTACGAACTGCATCGTCATGGGCCGTGCCGAAGGGTATGCAATGCAGAACCCGCCGCTCATTAGTTTTATAGACGGCATAGGAAACGGTTTAGGATACAGCGTCGTACTCATAATCGTTGCTCTTATTCGCGAGCCCATCGGTTCGGGAAAACTTTTCGGCTACCCCATCATGACGCTTGCGACTGACGGTGGTTGGTATGTTCCCAACGGCATGATGCTCCTTGCACCCGCCGCATTCTTTATCGTCGCTTGTTTCATTTGGGCCGTTCGCACCTGGAAACCCGAACAACAGGAGGCCGACTAGCATGGAGCATTACCTTAACCTCATGGTGAAGGCCATTTTTATAGAAAACATGGCGCTGGCATTCTTTCTGGGAATGTGTTCCTTCCTGGCATGCTCCAGAAAAGTCGAAACTGCGCTCGGATTGGGAATGGCTGTAATTTTTGTTCAGGTGATGACAGTACCCTTGAATAATCTCATCATGCATCACCTGCTTGCTGAAGGCGCACTGGCGTGGATTCATCCGAGCCTTGCTACCGCAAATCTCGATTTTCTGGCGTTCATTCTTTTCATAAGCACTATTGCAGCCATGACTCAGATTGTGGAAATGGCATGCGACCGGTTCGCGCCGAAACTTTATTCCACGCTTGGCGTATTTCTGCCGTTAATCGCTGTAAACTGCGCGATTCTCGGCGGTTCACTGTTCATGCAGGAGCGCGACTATACCTTCGGCGAAAGTGTTGTCTATGGAATCGGGTCCGGAGTGGGGTGGATGTTGGCGATTGTCGCATTGGCGGCGGTGCGCGAAAAAATGCGCTACAGCAATGTTCCGCACGGGCTTCGCGGGCTCGGCATCACGTTTATCACCGCCGGACTTATGGCCGTCGCGTTCATGGCGTTTTCAGGGATTCAGTTGTAGTTTTGCACGCGTAAACAGGGATTCGACTTATGTCGCTCATTATCTCCGGCGTTCTCATGTTCACCACCGTGATTTTGTTGTTGGTGGCAATTCTTCTGCTAGCCAAGGCCAAGCTCGTCGCCTCCGGCAACGTCAATCTCGTCATTAATGATGATTCGTCGAATCCGGTTGCCGTACCTGCCGGCAGCACGCTGCTCGATACCCTCGCCAACCGCAAGATCTTCGTGCCTTCGGCATGCGGTGGTAAGGGAAGCTGCGGCGTATGCCGCGTCATCGTGAAATCGGGCGGTGGCGAAATGCTCCCAACAGAGCTCAATCACATCAAGCGGGGAGAAGCCAAAGAAGGCTGCCGTCTGTCCTGTCAAGTCAAGGTAAAGCAGGACATGAAGATCGAAATTCCCGCCGAGATCTTTCACGTCAGGCGATGGACCTGCAAAGTGAGATCGAACCACAATGTGGCAACCTTCATTAAAGAATTCGTATTGGAGCTACCCCCGGGCGAAGAAGTTCCCTTCCGCGCGGGCGGTTACATACAGATCGAGTGCCCACCCCATACCGCCGACTACAAAGACATCATCGTCGAAGACGAGTATCGTGGCGATTGGGACAAGTTCAATCTTTGGAAGATTAAGTCTGTCGTCACTGAAAAAGTAGAGCGCGCGTATTCGATGGCGAATTACCCGGATGAGAAGGGCATCATTATGCTCAACGTGCGTATCGCGACGCCGCCGCCGCGCGCGCCCGAAGGAACGCCCCCGGGAATCATGTCTTCCTACATCTTCACTCGCAAGCCCGGCGATGAAGTTGTCATATCCGGTCCCTTCGGCGAGTTTTTCGCCAAAGACACAAATAACGAAATGATCTTCATCGGTGGCGGTGCCGGAATGGCGCCAATGCGCTCGCACATTTTCGATCAGTTCAAGCGCCTGCATTCAAAGCGGAAAGTCAGCTTCTGGTATGGCGCGCGCAGCCTCCGCGAAGCGTTCTACGTAGAAGACTTCGACATGATTCAGCGCGAGAATGAGAACTTTAAATGGCACCTCGCGCTTTCTGAGCCGCTTCCGGAAGATAATTGGACAGGATACCGCGGTTTCATCCACCAAGTTCTATTCGAAAATTATTTGAAGGATCACCCTGCGCCCGAAGATGTAGAGTACTACATCTGCGGCCCGCCCATGATGAATAGCGCGGTCATCAAAATGTTGCATGATTTGGGCGTTGAAGATGAGAACATCATGTTCGACGACTTCGGCGGGTAATGCGCATCCTTTACTGTCAACCTGACATCAGGCCCATCCAGCTCTGGATGGGCCTGATGCTTCTTGCGGTCTTCAGCGGATGCGGCGGAGAAAGCACGGAGCCGATTCCCGAGGGGCAAGTACAGTCCGTCACCATCGAAGGCCCGACCATGGGCACGCACTTCATAATCAAAATCTCGCGTGCAAGTGATGCCGCTGCGCTTGAACGGGCGTCCAGCAACGCCGTAAGCCTGCTCGAACGCATCGACGGGATGATGTCCACCTACAAACCCACGTCAGAATTGTCCCGCTTCAATCAACACCAGAGCACCGAGCCGTTCAAAGTATCGAAAGACATGATTGACATCTTCTTGCTTGCCCGAGAAGTGAGCGATGTCACCAATGGCGCGTTCGACGTCACCATTGGCCCGATCGTCAATGCCTGGGGGTTCGGCCCGGAGAAACGTGCAGAGCCACCCACGGACCAGGAGATTGCCAGCTTGCTGCCGCGCGTTGGCTTTGAAATGGTGCTTATCGATGTACAAACGTCTACGTTACGAAAGGCGAGACCCGACATCTACTGCGATCTATCCGGCATCGCCCAGGGATATGCCGCAGATCAAGTGGCCACGGTGTTGGACTCCGCCGGCATCACCGACTATATGATCGACATCAGCGGTGAATTCCGCACCCGTGGTGTGAACGATTCTGGCAATTCCTGGCAGATTGCCATCGAACGCCCTGATGCACAAGAGCGAACCGCCCACATCGTCTTGCCGCTTTCGAATCTCTCACTGGCGACCTCGGGCGATTACCGAAACTTTACCCTGCACGAAGGCAAAAGAATCTCTCATGAAATCGATCCAGCGACCGGCTATCCGATTACGCACCGCTTGGCTTCGGTAACCGTGATTACATCCGATTGCACCCGCGCTGATGCCTACGCAACCGCGTTCATGGTGATGGGGCCAGAAGCTGGATACGCACTCGCGACCGAGCGGAATTTTGCCGCTTATTTCCTTGTTCGCACAGATAATGGAACTTTTGAGGAGCTGCGTACTCCTAAGTTCTCGGAAATGCTGTCAGTGGTACAATAGTGACATGTCCATACTTGCTACGATATCGCTGGTCTTAACCTTTTTCGGGATTGCTTTTGTCCTGATGGCGGTAGGCGTCATCTTCAGTGGAAAAACCTTGCGCGGCTCATGTGGCGGCACGCCCACTTTCGGTCCCGATGGCGAACTGCTGACCTGCGACACCTGTCCAAACAAAGGCAAGTACCGGCAAGGTGAGTGCCCGCGCGAAGGGTAACGCGCTCAGTCCCCAAGCGTGATTCCTTTAGTTCTGCTCAAATTTTCGTCCTCGCCATTCCATCCCTTTCCCGCGCGCAATCTGAAGGACGGCTATCGCGTAGAAGTAAAGACGCAACAGCGCGCCAACCGGATGCAGCCACTCGAGCCCTGTCCGCATATGCGCAACAAGTCGCACCTTTTCGAAACTGCGCACATTCGACAGAAAGGCCGCAGTCGCGCTCACGCCAAGCGCGCTCAATGGAAGCGAAAAACCGCCTTGCGCGATCTGGATTGTAGCCGTTGCCAACGCAACCGGAGCCGGCAACACGTCTTGAATCAGGATAATGTTGGCACGGTTCAATAGCCGTGCGATCCGACTGTCGTTCTGAAAGCGAATCTTTCTAACAATAAAATCGCGCAGTTGTCGATGGCCTCTGTAAATCCTTACGTGCATCATCGAACTGGTCCAGCACACACCGACTTTCCCGCCATACCGCTTGACAAGCGCCGCAAGGAGTGTGTCTTCCGGCTGCAAGCCGCGGATCGCAGCGTGACCTCCAGACGCGATGTAAACATCGCGCTTTACCAAAACAAACGCACCCACCCCAATTGGCGCCGTTCTCGAATCGTTCAATCTGGCAAAGTGCGCCCCCTGAATCAATGCGCTCCACGGGGCCGGCATGTACAACTCCTCGCTCAAGGATCCATTCGCGATATGCAGGACGCAAGTCAGATAATCGAGTCCTTGCACCTCTGCGTATGCCATCGCCTTTCGCAAGGCGTCACGATGAAAAACAACATCCGCATCCGCAAACATGAGCCACGGCCGTTGGGGATCGCTAGATTGAACCGCGCTCCAGATCGCGTTGGACTTGCCTTGCCAGCCCGCTTCGATGGCAGGATTGTGCAAGACGCGCACATTTGGATTGCCCGCAGCAATCTCGTCCATCAGTGCGCCGGTTTCGTCGGTAGAATGGTCGTTTACAAATATGATTTCCCGGTTCGGGTAGTTCAATGCGACGACGCTTCGTCCAGCTTCAACGATTGCGTCCACCTCGTTTCTGCCGGGAACGACGACCGTGACGCCGGGCGTTTCGCGCGGTTCCGGGCCATATTCGCGCAACGCCGGCAGTCCGAAGAGATTTTGCAAGTACAGTCGCCGCCGGGCGGAGTTGTGGAGCGTTTGAATGAAAAAAGCGATCGTGCCAAGCAATGCAGCTATTTTAGAAGACGTTATCAACGCTGTGATAATCGCGCAGGTGGCTACCCATCGAACCGCAATGAGGACGGGGCGGTCCTGCTTCCGGAGCCACAAGTCCTTGGCGGCTAATGGAACATCATCGGTCGAGTCGCGGTTCATTTGCGGAATATTACGCCGGGCTCGTCCACCTTGCAACGAATTGACTGAACTTTTCCAAGACCTTACGATTCAACCCATCGACAACGCTCGGCTGGGTACATGCAAAAACTGAACTACCGGATACGGTCCGTCCTTGCGGCGCTTCTGCTGGCTGCCTTTGTGCATGCGCAGGAGCCGCCCGCCGCGCAACCGCCGCAGGACGACGCCTTCGCTGCGGTGCGCGAAGGGCTCGCGGCGCGTGTGCGCGAGTTGGACGAGCGCATCCCTACCGCCGAAGCCGCAGCGACCCCTGAGCGCGCCGCTGAGCTAGGGATAACCGTCCAGGAGATGCAAGAGCGCGCGCTCCGCCTCCGGGAAACCCGCAGCGTCATTGAAGATCACCTGGATGCCCTGGACGCTTATGAAGAAGTCCAAAAGTCGATTCTCGGTGTGGATGCCGAAATTCGCGCCTACACGGGCCTGCTGGAGCCCACGCCATATACTCCCTGGTTCGTCGATCAGTTTCGAGATGCACTGGACGCGCGGAACTCCCAAAGCGAAATCGCCCGCCGCACCCTCGAGCAGGCGCAACAACAAGTCATAAAATCTACTGATGATGTAAAGGTTCGCGCCGGCGAGTTTTCAGTCGCTACCGAAAAACTCGCGGCGAACAAAGACCCGGCTCAGCAACTGAAACTCGAATGGGCAGTCGAATCGGCCAAGATTCTCAGCGACCTCGTACAGACGCGGAAAGCTTGGGCGGAGGTCTCCGTACAGCTGGGGCAGGCCCGTGTCGACCTCCGCGAGAAAGAACGTGACCTTGCGAGTCGGCGACTGAAAACCGCGGAAGCGGGGGAGCAGTACCTGCCGGGAGACCTTCAAACGCGCCGCGACGAGATCGCCGCCGAACGGGACAAATTATCCAAGGATCGCGTCGCCGCAGAATCCCAACGCGACAAGGCAAAGAAACAGCTCGAAGAAGCCCGCGCCCAACTCGCCGATGCAGAGAACGCCGCCGATTATGATGATGCAAGGTATGCCGTAACGCAGTCGCTTGTCGAACTGCGTCGCGTCGAGTCCGAAGGCGCCCAGGACAAGGCAACGCTCCTGCGCGAACAACTCGATTACTTGTATAACCTGGATGAGATTTGGGGCGCGCGGTACAGTCTGCATATTGAGCCGAAAACTTTTCCGCTGCGGCAACAACGCGAGCGGCTAACGGACTACATTGCCGCGCTCGGCGTTTCGCGTCGCACCAATGAAACACGCGAAGATGTCCTGCGGGCCGATGTTCGCGAGTTGAGCCAGCGCCTGGCGCAACTTCAACCCAGCCTGAACACGATCGACAACACGCAGCCCATGCTCAAGATTCGTACTGCGCAGCTTGATCAGATTAGTCAGTCCCTTGCGGCATTGACTCGCACAGAGAAACTTGCAAGCCGGACTCTTGCCGAGATTGTTGAGTTTGAGAAACGACAATCTCTTGGAGAACGACTTCAACAAGTAGGTGAGCGCGCGCAACGTGTTTGGGATCGACGGCTATTCGATATTGATGGCAGCCCCCTCACCGTCGGCAAAATCGGCATCGCGCTCATCATCGTCGCGGTGGGTATCAGCCTTACACGACTGCTTACGCGCCTCCTTGGGCGAACACTCCGATCACGACCGCATATCGATCCGACCGCCGCCGCCGTCATCGAGCGCCTCGCCCACTACGGCTTGATGGTTCTCGTCGTATTGTTCGCCCTGAACACCGTGAACATCCCGCTGACCGTATTCACCTTCTTCGGCGGCGCGCTGGCCATCGGTGTTGGTTTCGGCGCGCAAAACCTGATCAATAATTTTATCTCCGGCCTGATATTGATGGTTGAGCGCCCAATTAAAATAGGAGACATCGTTGAGGTCGACGGCCAGCGCGGTCGCATTCTGGAAATCGGCGCACGGTGCTCGCGTCTCTCGCTTTTCTCCGGCATCGATATACTCGTTCCAAACAGCAGCTTCCTGGAAAAGAACGTAGTCAATTGGACGTTGACCGATTCCAAGGTGCGTTTTTCCATCGTCGTGGGCGTAGATCACGGTTCCAATACGCGAGAAGTTTCCAAGACGCTGATGCGGCTGCTTGAGGAACATGGGAAAATTCTGAAAGATCCGGCGCCATCCGTTCAGTTCAAAGACATCACCACGAACGCCCTCATCTTCGAAATTCTGTTTTGGCTTAACCTCGCTGACGGAAGCGATGGAGGCGCCGTATCCAGCGATTTACGGCACATGATTGAACGTTCATTCCGCGACACCGGAATCGAGTTTGCCCCGGCGGCAGCGGACAAAAAAACGGAAGCCGCGCCATTACGCGTCCCCCTGGAGACCGCTGAAATACCACAAGAGAAGGCCTCCTCAAGAAAAGAAAGCTCAAAGACGGATGCGTAAGATCTTCGTTTGTCTCGTGGTCGCTTCGGTTTCCGTATTTGCGCAAGATGACGAGCGGATTCTCTCTTACGTAAGCGACATCACCGTGAACCCCGACGCGTCACTAACCGTCACGGAAAAAATCACGGTTCGCGCCAAAGGCGAAGCCATCCGCAGGGGCATTTACCGCGATTTCCCAACCAACTACAAAACCGCTTGGCACGCCCGTTTTACTACGACCTTCGAGGTATTGGAAGTCCTGCGCGATGGCAACCCGGAACCTTATCACACCCAGGGCCAGACGAACGGCACTCGACTCTACATCGGCGACAAGGATGTATTTCTCACGCCCGGTGAATATGAGTATGCAATTAAGTACAGGACCGATCATCAACTCGCGTATTGGGATAATGATGACGAGTTGTATTGGAATGTCACCGGAAACGGTTGGGAATTTCCCATTGACGCTGTTGAAGCGCGCGTTCACCTGCCGCGTGGCGTCGACTACGGCAAGGTAAAGCTGAATGCGTATACGGGCATTCAAGGCTCCGAAGAACAGGACTACGAAGCCAGCGTCGACTCGTTTGGGGCGATCATATTCAAGACAACGCGACCGCTCGCATCCTACGAAGGGCTAACAATCTCTACGACGTTTCAAAAGGGCCTTGTCCTCCAGCCCAAATGGAGCGATGTACTGCGGCATTGGGCGCAGAGTAACCGCGCCCTGCGCTTTTGTACTGTTGGCGTGTTGCTAACCTTGGCCTACTACATTTTCGCGTGGTTTCTCGTGGGTCGCGATCCCGCCGCAGGCGAAAAAGTTGTACGCTCAGAGCCGCCGAAGGGCATTAGCCCGGCCGCTGCTCGCTTTCTCATGCGAATGCGCTTCGACCATCACACGTTCGTCTCAGCATTGGTCAATCTTGCCGTAAAACAATATGTAAGAATCGATGAATCAGGCGAGACTTTCACCATTACCCGACTGAAAGCGCCGGACGATGGATGCTCCCTCGAAGAGAAATCGCTTCTGATGAGCCTGCTTCCAAATGAGGGTTCAATCGTCCTGAAAAACAAAAATCACAGCCGCATTTCCAAGGCCATAAGTGCGTGCCATGACACGCTGCGAAACCAATACGAAAAGCAGTACTTCATAAACAACTATGGTTACTTTCTTCCCGGTTTATTGCTCGCCTTGGCCACAATTGTGATCGCGTTGGTCATGTCACCCATGCAACCGGCTGGCTCGTTGGCTTTTCTCGTGATATGGATTTCAATTTGGTCGATGGGTTGCACCGTTCTCGGATTCGCTGTGGTCACGGCCTGGCGCTCGGCATTTACTGGAGTCGGTAATTTCTTGGGCGCATTGTTTATCACAGCATTCGCCACGCCGTTCTTCGCCGCGGAAGTATTTGTGCTGGTAATGATTTTCGGTACCAGCATTGTCTGGGTATTGCCTTTCGTAGTTGTTTTGCTGGTTCTGAATACCTACTTTTACCAATTACTAAAGGCCCCAACCCGTCTCGGCCGTCGTGCGCTTGACGAGATTGAAGGGTTTCGCGCCTATCTCATGGGAGACGTTGCAAACCCTTATCGTGTGGCAACGGCAAAACCGGCGTTGGATGAGTACAACATCTTTTTCCCATACGCAATTGCGATGGGTATTGACGATGAGTGGGCAAAGCGCTTCGAAGGGGAATTGGGGAAGGCCGGTGTTCAGGATCCGAATAGTCCCGAATTTCAAAACCTCCAGCCCTATTGGTACAACGGTGATCGGTGGCGCAGGGACGGCATGGCCCGTTTCTCCGGCGGGATCGCTTCGACCATTTCATCCACCATCTCATCTTCCGCTACCGCTCCCGGCTCAAGTTCCGGCCGTTCCGGCGGTGGCGGGTCCTCCGGCGGCGGTGGTGGTGGAGGAGGTGGCGGCGGCTGGTAATGGCCCGCGCGGCACTACCCCAGTGGATTCAATAGTTTCTGTACCTCGGGTTCATCGATGTTCTCCATTGTAACAATCGTGAATCCCGTGTCGATGCGTTTCTCGACGGTCTTTCCCTGAAGGATATCGAAAGCGGTCTTGACCCCGTCATACCCCATGCGAAACGGATGCTGCACGATCAGCGCCTGGACCGTGCCTTTCCTCAACGCGGCGATTTCGTCGTCGCCAGCGTCGAAGGCAACCAACTTAATTTGGCCCGATTTGCCAGCGGCCTCCAAAGCCTGCACCGCACCGACTGCTGCCGGCTCATTCGCCGCGAATATGCCTTTCAAATCGGGATGCGCAGTCAGCCAGTCTTCTGTGATGTCCATCGCTTCTACAACGTCGCTGTTGCAATACTGAATATCGGCAATCTGGACGTCAGGCGTCTCCGCGATCCCCTTCTTGAAGCCTTCTTCACGCTGTTCCGAAGTGCCTGCGCCTTTTACATACGGTATTACGCCCACCTTCCCCGCGTTGCCGACAAGCTTTGCGAGTTCACGCGCGGCCGCGGCCGCTGCCGTCACGTTATCCGTTGCGATGAACGATGCGGGCACGTCAGAGTTCACGCCGCTGTCGATCATGACCACGGGTATGTTTTTTTCGGTGGCCTTCTTGATGATGTCGACCAAAGCGTCCTGGTCGCAGGCAGCGAGCACGATAGCGTCGACGCCCGCGCCGATCTTATCTTCAAGTAGATTGATCTGCTCCACAACTTCCGTTTCTTTCTGCGGTCCATCCCAGTCAATCTCGACCCCAAGATCTTTCCCTGCGGCGTCTGCGCCAGCCTTGACCGTCAGCCAGAACTGGTGCGTCAGGCCCTTGGGCACTACCGCAAACTTTAGTTTCTTGGCGACTGCGGGCGCCTGCTCGGTGGTAGTCCCTTCGGTGGATGAAGGAGGAGATGCCGGTTGGCACCCGGCGAGAAGTATCACAATTCCCAATAGCCCAAGGCATGCCCGTTTCATATGCGCTCCTCCCAGTCGAATTTGCCCGCGTGATGAGCCTTCACCATGCTTGAAATGCTTGCGCCGCGTCAAATTGCGATACGTCGCCGAAATACTCCGAAATTGATTCGCCACGATGCTTGCAGTAGCGTACGGCAAGTATGACGAACCTCTTGGAATCGATGCCCGAGAAGGACGCCGCGCTGGGTGCAGTGCTGGTGCAGTTCGACGCGGCGCTGAAACGGCTGCGCGAAGCGCTTTCCAGCGACGCATTGGTGCAGGAAGCTGTCTTTGCCGGGGCGGAAGAGTGGAGCAACCTACTCTCGTATAAGCTCGTGCCGCATCTCGCAGGCGACGGTTGTCTTATCGTAGCGGTCGCAGGCGGCACCAATACGGGCAAATCCACGGTATTCAATTTGCTACTCGGGCATATTGTAAGCCCCATCATGGCGACAGCCGCCGCTACGGCCCGACCGGTAATCGCCGCGAATCCGTTGCGAGCAGCACAATGCCTGGACGGAAAGCTCGTGCCCGAGTTTCAGCCCCAGCCGCTTCGGGACGCACGCGCCGTCGTGGAGCGCACTTCCGCCGCAAACGCATTGTACGTAGCGACGCACGACACCCTTCCCGATCGCATCGTCCTGCTCGATACCCCCGACGTTGATTCGATTGAACGAGAACATTGGGGCGTGGCCGATGCCATCCGCGCGGCGGGAGATGTGCTAATTGCTGTCCTCACCGGCGAAAAATACAAAGATGATCGCGTTGTTTCGTTCTTCCGGCAAGCCCTCGCATCCGGTCGCGTCATCGTGCCGGTGATGAACAAGGCAAATCCCGAAAAGAACTTCGAGATCGCACGAAATCAGATTGCGGAGTTCCGCGAACTGGTAGGGTGCGACGCACCAGGGTATGTTGTCCCGCATGATTTCGCCCTTGTCGATTCGCTAGGCCAACCGATCGAATCGCTTGATGATGCCCCAACTTTGATGGAATACATCGAATCACTTGATGTCGCTGCCATCAAGCGGCGCGTGTACCGCGGCACAGTTGCGCATTTCGCGCAACGCGCCGGCGAGTTCCTGGAGCGCGCCAACGATGTCGGTCTTGCCCTGCGCACCGCAACGCGCGAGTTCGAGGCGCGCGCACAACATGCCGCCATTCAATACGACCCAACCCCCGGCGCTGCTGTGGGTGGGCTGTTTCACGATTTTGTGCAGTCAAAACGCGGCTTTCCATTCAAACTCGTCGGCGCGGCGAGCCGCGCGTTCGTGAATACTATCGCGACCATCGGCCGCGGAATCTCCGGTGCCGTCACGCGCCGCGTCACGCTGGAGCCCGCAATAGAAACCACGGACGCGGCCCTGCGCGCGCTACATGCTGAATCGCTTGAGCGCATCGCGCGTAGTCTGCTCGCGGGCTATTTTGAATCCGTCCGAAATTTCCGCGAACCGGCTGCCCATCTAATTGAAACTGGATTGCGGTCGGTTGATTCCGGCAGTGCAATTGACGCAATCATCGAGTCCACGCTCCGTTCCGACAACGTATCCGATGAGTTTCGCCGCTACGCAAACCAGACGCTCGAAACCTGGTGGCAAGATCATCGTGGCAAGCGCATCGCCCTGCAAACGCTGGACGGAATTCTCGCAGTCACCCCCGCGGCCATCGCAGGCGCGATCGCCGCGCACACTGCCGGAATGGGGGTCGATGTCGCGCTCGCGGTTGGCGGCCCGATGGCGGAGCAGTTCACCGCCCGCGTCATTGAATACCAGTTCGGCGATGCCTTGTTCGACTTCCTGACGCCGTGGCGCAACGAACAACGCGCCGCTTTCGAGCAGGCCATGCTCAAGGAAATCACCGCACCCTGTATCGCGCAGGCGCGCGTCTACCTTGATGTATTAGACGGTGATACCATGGGCGAATTGCGGAGGCTTCAAGTCCTGTGCTCGAGAGCATGAGTTCCATACTGGCGAAGTTGGATGCATTGGCCGCATACGCAGGCCCGTGGCGGGTGCTCCGTGACCAAACCCCGCTATTACGGGTGCGCATCGCCGAGTTGCGTGAGCGAGAGCAGCGCCTCGATGGGATGCTCGTCGTCGCGCTCGTCGGTGGCTCTGGCGTTGGTAAGTCGACCCTGTTGAACGCACTCGCGGGCGATCAACTCGCGCGCACTTCGGAATACCGGCCTTGCACGTCCACGCCCACCGTCTATCAACCGCCAGGGTCAAACTTCGGGCTTGAAGGCTGGGATCGCGTGTACGGCTCCGCCTTGGAACATCTCGTCATCGTAGATACACCTGATTCCGATACAGTCGTGCGCCAGCATCGCGACAGCGTAATCGCGGCGCTTCAGCAGTGCGACGTGGTGCTCGTTTGCGGTAGCCCGGAAAAATATCTCGACGAAGCGACCTGGTCATTGCTTCGGCCGCTGCAACACGAACGCACCGTCGTATGCATTGAAACGAAGGCGGATACCGAAGCGGAATCGGTGCGCGAACATTGGCTTGCCAGAATGAAAAACGAGGGTTTCGCCGTCAGCCAATACTTTCGCGTCAGTCCCCGGCGAACGCTCGATCGAAAACTGACCGGCAGAAGTCCCGGAAACGAGGAGTACGATTTTCCGCGCTTGGAAGCATTTCTGCACGACGAACTGAACACCGAGCAGGCGCGGCGAATAAAACGTTCAAATGCATTCGGCCTGCTCACAAAGACTGCAGCGACATTGCAGGACCGCGTCGCGTCGCAGGCGCTTTCTCTTGCGGAAGCGGCAAAACTCATTGATGAACGCGACAAGGCTGCCGCGCGCGACGTATGCGATCACCTCGCGGGGCGCATATTCGCTGAACCGCACCTGTGGAACTTTGCGATGGGCCGTGAAATTGGCTTGCGTGCAAAGGGCATCGTCGGCACGCTCTATCGCGGTCTTGAGGCGTTGCGCACGCTTCCCGCCCGCGCTGCAAACTGGTTTAGCTGGAGCACGCGGATCTCCATGGGCAAGCAGGCAGCCGCTATGT
>CALEZK010000464.1 GCA_937928585.1 uncultured bacterium
CATGCGGAATTTCGGCCCGCGGATCGGCATAAGGGATGTTACGCGGACAAAACGTATCCGCACCCCGCAAGTATGGCGAATACGGACGAAAACTATCGCGGGAAGCCAACGTGGGTGCGAGAACAACGCATGAGCTGGCATGGCGTCGACGGCATGTATGACAAGAAAGTCGATTTCGATCAGTTTGCGCGGGACTATGCAGAGACGATGCGCGCGGTGGACGACAGCGTGGGCCGAATCGTCGAGACGCTGCGCGAGCAGGGGTTGCTGGAATCCACATTGCTGTTATTCACGTCGGACAACGGGTTTCAGTTTGGCGAGCACGGTTTGATCGATAAACGCACGATGTACGAACCATCGATTCGCGTGCCGCTGATTGCGCATTGTCCGGAACTGGTGAAGGCGGGCGCGCGATGCAGCGAACTGACATCTACGATAGACTTTGCGCCTACGTTTTTGGAGATGGCAAACGTGGCTGTGCCGGAAAGCATGCAGGGGAGTTCGCTCGCGCCGCTGTTGCGCGGCGAGAAACCCGCGTGGCGCGATGCGGTGCTGTATGAGTACTTTTGGGAGCGATCATTTCCGCAAACGCCGACCGTGCTGGGGGTGCGCACGCGCACGCACAAGTTCATGCGGTACCACGGCATTTGGGATCGGTACGAGCTTTATAACATCGATGAGGACCCGGACGAGATGAACAATCTTCTCGGCGCGTTCATGGTGGAAACGAAGGGTGGGACGCTGGATAACGTGATTCGGAATACCGCTCCGGACGACATAAAGAAGTTGTTCAATGAAATGAGCCAGCAGCTTGATCGGTTGCTGGAGGAAACCGGGGCCAACCGCGAACCGTCGTGGAAGAAGGAATAGCCGCGAATAGCGGATTCAGATGAGCACGCGCGACCAAAATGAAGCCAAGTTTAGACGCTGGGACGATCTCGATGATGGCGGCAGGCGGTACTGGCTGGATGTACTCGGAAAGGCAGGTTGGCGCGCACGCTACATTAAGGAAGTCGACAGGAACGAGAATACAGTTAGATTCTGGCAGGAGATCTATGACGATGCCGGAAAACTTGTCGAATGCCACGAGAAGTATCCCGTGGATAAGGGACACCGTAAGGTGTAGGATAATGCCATGATCATCACGAAACAGTCTGTCGCCGACAAGATTGCGGCCTACTTTCGTCACGAACTTTCGCTGGCGGAATTGGTGGATTGGGCGGAACTTGCCCTGATGAACGGTGAGTTGGCCGAAGGGGATCAGGAAACCCTTGCGGCGGTAATTGCGCGCATCGGCCTATCGGATGTGCGTACCTTTGGCCTCACTTGGGAAGACTGCGAAGATCTGCTTCTTAAACTGGGATTTGCACCACGCGTGGAGATCCACGCGGTTTGATTCTGCTCACAAATCTCGCCGCTCCTACTCATTTCCAGCGTTCATTTCGTCGCAGCCGGAAGGATCGCCAGTTGGATTGATGGAAGTCCGGCCCCTTCACGCACACGACCTGTGACAATACTTTGCGTCTTTTTGCGGCGAATCCCTCTTTGCGGTGGAATCGGGAAAAGTGCTATGCTATGGGTCTGTGTATTTACCGCTGCAAGGCAGGGCCGCATTTGGTGGGAATGGCCCGCTTAGCAATAGACCAGGGAGAACACCCATGCCTTTAGTACCAATGCGTCAAATTCTTGATGAGGCCGCCAAGGGCGGTTATGGCGTTGGCGCGTTCAACGTCAACAACATGGAACAGATTCAGGCCATTATGGAGGCGGCCAGCGAGACGAAGAGCCCTGTCATCATCCAGGCAAGTCGGGGCGCGCTGAAGTACAGCCGCATGATCTATTTGAAGAAGCTGATGGAAGCGGCAGTCATCGAATATCCGGAGATTCCGGTCGCGCTGCACCTCGACCACGGCAACAGCGTGGAAACGTGCAAGAAGGCCATCGAACTTGGATTTACCTCGGTGATGATGGACGGATCGCTTGGCGAAGACGGAAAGACGCCGAACAGCTATGAGCAGAACGTCGCAGTGACGCGCGCGGTGGTCGAATTGGCGCACCCGCTTGGCGTGACGGTTGAGGGCGAGCTTGGCTGCCTCGGGGGTATTGAAGATGGCCATGGTGCCGGCATTGCCGTGGACGACACGGAACATTTGACTGACCCGGCGCAGGCGGAGGAATTCGTTGCGCTTACAGGCGTTGATGCGCTGGCCGTTGCCATCGGCACAAGCCACGGCGCATACAAGTCCCTTCGCAAAGACCCGAAGACCGGGGAGATGTTGCCCCCTGCATTGGCGATGGAACGTATACACGAGATTCACGAGCGCATGCCGACGTGTCACATGGTGATGCACGGGTCTTCGAGCGTGCCGAAGCACCTTGTCGACATCATCAACCAGTACGGTGGAAAAATGCCGGGAACCTACGGTGTGCCCGTTGAGCAGATTCAGGACGGCATCAAGCACGGCGTGCGCAAAATCAACGTTGACACCGACAGCCGCCTGGCCATGACTGGCGCAGTGCGCAAGGTGCTTGTTGAGCACCCGGACAAGTTCGATCCTCGCGATTGGCTTGGACCGGCGCGCGAAGCGGCCAAGCAGGTGTATCTCGACCGCATGCGTGCGTTTGGACAGGCTGGACACGCCGGCGATTATGGTCAGATGACCCTCGACGATATGAAGCAGCTCTACAAATCCGGCAAGGTTGCAGCAGCCGTAAAGTAAGCCGTGCATCACGGCGGGTGAATAAAA
>CALEZK010000465.1 GCA_937928585.1 uncultured bacterium
TGCAGAGCGGAAGAAAGGCGGCGATGTCGTCAAGCGCACGGGGTACGACGACCTTGATGTGGAAACCGCGATTTGCGAAAAGGTCAAGGACGGATTTAAAGAACGCGAACAGGGAAGCCTGGTCCTTGATGGCCACGAATACACGTATGCGGACAAGATTGTGTTGCAGGTGGCGGAGATCGTCAAGACGCACCAGCCGCTGGAGTTCATCAACACGCACCTCATGCGGGCGATGAACGAGTTGGGCGACGGTTTTGCGCGGGGCGACGTGTCCCTCCCCCATCTTCTAAAATCTGCAGACGTGATGAAGCAGGTGATGGGTTTTCTGGAAGAGTATATGCGCGTTTCCGCAGGCATCGACGTACATACGAAGATCGAATACAAGGGAACGATCATCATTGGCACCGTGTATCAGGACGTGCATTCCATCGGCAAGGACCTGGCGAAAACGCTATTCGAGAATTACGGCTACCGGGTGATCGATCTTGGCGTGATGACGCCTTTGCAGAGCTACATTGATGCGGCGAAAGAGCACAAGGCGGATGCGATTGGGATGTCGGCGCTGCTTGTGCAGACTTCCAACCACATGATTACTGTTTCAAAAATGATGGTCGAGCAGGGGCTCGGTCACTTACCCGTTCTGATTGGCGGCGCCCCGGTAAACGACCGGCACGCAGCGTATGTCGCTATGGCCGGCCACGAAGACACCGACCACATGCGATCAAACGTGTTTTATTGCCCGACCGCCATGGACGGCGTAAATGTCATGAACAACCTTAAGAGCGGTGCCGCAGTTGATCCAATTTTCAGGGTGAATCTCGACAAACTACGGCAGAACTTCGAGAAAGCGGAGAAACGCGCGGCAGTAGAAGAAGAACTGCTGCGCACATTGCCGCGCCGCACCGTGTCATTCGAGCAGCATGCGATGCCGGATGCACCATGGTTCGCGCCAGAGGTTGTGAAGCTCGATTTGGAGGCATTCGCGCCAAACATCGACACCAAGACCCTGTATGCACTGAACTGGAAGTTTGGCGGCAAATCTTCGCGTGAGAAGCGCGGCGAGAGCGCGGAGCACCTTGGCGCTCTCCTGGAGGAATGGATTAGACGCGCGGGACAAAGCGGCTGGGTCCAGCCAACGGCGGTTTTTGGCGTGTGGCCATGTCAATCGGACGGCAACGAGGTGATTGTGTATGACCCGCAAAACCTCGGCGACGAGATTGCGCGCTTTGGTTTCTCGCTTGTCGTCGGGCCGGGCCGAAAAGACACCGTGTGTGCCGCACAGTATTTCTGGCCGAAAAACTCGGGCAACTATGACGCGATCGGCCTGCAACTCGCGACGAGCGGACCGCAGGTGGATGCGCAATTGCAGTGTTTCAAGGATGCGAGCGATTCAGAGGCACAACTGTACTTGCAGGGTCTATCCGATCGTGTTGCGGAAGATATGGCGGACTATGCCCACAAGCTACTTCGGGAACGGTTTCATTTGGAATCTGCGCACGGGGTGCGGTGGTCGCCGGGGTATCCCGCGATGGCCGACACGAAATACAATCGGACGATACTCGATTTATTGGGCGCGCACGAACGCGTCGGTGTGACAATCACGGAGGCGGGCGAATTCTCTCCCACCGGCACGACGGCGGCCGTGGTATGCTTTCATCCGGATGCCCGGTACACGTAAATCCAACATTCGGAGTGGTGCGTCATGAAAGCTACAGTCTATGTGCTTGCTGGTTTCATTTGCTGCGCGATGGCAGTCTTGTTTCTTCCCCGAAACGAAGCAAACGCGGCGTTGCCACGAGACGCGGCCATGCCGATTGGAAAAGAAGTGATTGTGAATATGCGCGTAGAGGCGAGCGGCATAGCCGGATCTTCGTATGCGGGTACCCTGATCGCCTTCGACGACAACTGGGTCGTGGTGCGTGGCGCGAACAATCGAACGCATTGGTGCGCGATGTACAGCGTTGCGACGGTCTCGGCGGAATCGAACCAGTAGGACGGCTACCAGCCGTCGAAGGTCCAAACACCTTTCCGGGTATCGTGCTGTAACGCAGATTGGAGTCGTTGGAGGTACTCGACACGGGGGATCTCGCGCGCGCCGAGGCTTGCAAGATGATCGTTGTGGATTTGCGAGTCGATCATGGGGAAATTCCATCGCGAGACCTGGCGGACCAGCGCTGCGGCGGCGACCTTGCTGGCGTTTGAGACGTCCGAGAACATCGATTCTCCGAAAAAACATGCGCCTAGCGAAACGCCGTATAGTCCGCCTACGAGTTTTCCGTTTTGCCAGGACTCGACGGAGTGCGCGTACCC
>CALEZK010000466.1 GCA_937928585.1 uncultured bacterium
ATCTTTGAGCGCGGTCCGATGCTTGACTTCGAAAGTTTCCTGCAACGCGACAATGTCAAACTTGCGGGTCTCTTCAACGATTCGCGTTACGCGGTATTCCGGTTCCGGGCGTTTGTTTTGTCCCGCGGCAATCCCCGGAAGGAACTGCACGTTATACGTTATCACGCTGAGTTTACCGGGGGCAGGCGTGTCTTGCGCGACACCAGCAAACGTTGCAAAACATGCGGCAAGCGCCGCGCCGCACACGCGCGCCAATCGGATGCCAAGCGTCATAGTCGGAACTCCCTATCGTTTCTTTTTCGCAGGCGCCTTTGCCGGCGCGGGCGCTACGCGCGGCGGCTCCGGCGTGCCCAACGGCGCGGCATTCTGCGCGAACTCAAGCGATCGCGCGCGCCATTCCGCGATCGATGCAACACCCACAGCCTCTATGCCAAGGCCTGCGTCCGCGAGCGATTTCGCTTCCGCTGTCAATCTTGCGACCTCTGCGAGTAGCCAGTCCGCGCGTTCATGTTTCACGTTCGAGCCGCCGGTGCTCGTCAAATACTGCGATTGATATTCGGCGCAACGCGCGGTCGTTTCCTGGAGCAGTTCGATGAACGGTTCGCCGGATTCCTGTTCCAGGACGCACAGGTTGCGCACCAGCCGCGCCAACGCCGCCATCGCCGGCACCGCAACGTCACGGCGCATCGTGCCATCGTGCCACTTCTGTTCAAGCACGGGAAACATGCGCAGCAGCGCGAAAAAAGTGACGCGATCCGTACGACGAAATCCCGACTCCGCAATTGGTCGCAGCACATCGCTGAACTCTTTTGATAAATCCTGTTGCAGCCAACGGTCCTTCAGGAACAGATCGGCCTCCGCGCGCGCAGCATTCCGCGCGTTGTGTGAAAGCAGCGCGCCACCTTTGCCGGTAATGTACATGGGGGTCTTGCTCACGGTGACGCGCATGGCCTGCGAGATCAGTGGGGGCGCGGGCACCGGGTTATTCCATGCGTCGAATGCAGCGAGTTCGGTTGCCTCGCCAAGAAGGATCGTATGATCGGAAGCGACATTATTGGTCCAAAGCACGAGCGTCCACTGATCATCGTTCCGAAATGTCTTCCCCCGAACGGACCCCGGCGACCCGTAGTCGTTCGAAAAAGTCTGGCCGTTAATGCGGTGCACGAGCGCGCTCACCATTGGATACGCATCCGAGAACGCGCCGTTTGCGTACAGTGCCTCTCCATCAATTTCGGTAATAATTCCGCCGCCAAGACCGCCGAGCAATTGCCGCATCGAAGAAACGTCCGCATCGTCCGATTCCAGCGCGTAGCCTACGGTAAGCGGATATGATTCGTAGCCCGCGCGTTCCGTCACGCTGCGCAGCAAGAGCCTGTCACTCGCGTCATAGTCCGTTGCGCGGACCACCAGCGTGGACGCAGCGCGCCCCAACCCCCCGGCGAGCAACTCAGGCACATTCGCGGAGGGCGTTAGCAGCATCTCGATGTTGGTGCGGCCACTCGATTGGCGCAATACGTTTATTGCGGGATCCGCTTCAGGCATGCCACCGTCGGGCAGCGAGATGCGCCAGCCTTCGATCCTGTCCTTTGCAGAATCAATAAGACTGCCAACCACCGCGGCGTCGTTAACGGTCTTGACGTCCGCGGCAATCGTGAGCTTGAAGCCGTTCGTGAGAGCGTGTTCGTTCTGCGTGGACGCGCCAACGGTCACGCGTTGGAAAGGTATTCCCCGCATCGCATGAAGCAGTCCCGGATCGCTGCTGCCCACAGCGACGCGAACCGGCGACGCGATTTCGCCATTGGGCCGTTCGATCCGGCAAAAGACCAGTTCAGACGAAACAGCGCCGCCCCCGGCATCGAGCGAAACCTGTGCGCGATACCGGCCTTTCGACGTAGGGGCGGAATCCAACGGCATCCAATGCGGCCCACTCGCGCGGAGCGGCAGATCAACCAGTGGCACGACTACCGTCGTCCCGCTATCGCTTACTATGGTTACCTGTCCCGACGCTTTGCCGTCTTCGCTGGACTTCACCTGAAGGATCACCGGGTCGTCCGCATACACGTACGGCACCGGCTGATCGGGCGCGATCGATACTTCGATTGCAGGCGCCGTGAGGACCGCGCATAGAAAAAAAAGGCCAGTCATGCGTTCACAAGAAAGGGGTTTGTTCGCCGCTCTACGCCGATCGTCGTCTCGGGGCCATGCCCGTTATAGACGACTGTATCGTCCGGCAGGGTGAGCAATTTGGTCTTGATCGATTCGATAAGCTGCGGATAGCTACCCCCGGGAAGATCGGTCCGGCCTATCGATCCCGCGAACAGCACGTCGCCGCTGATGATGAAGCCATCGCCCACGAGCACGATGTGGCCCGGGGAGTGCCCCGGTGCTTCAATCACGGAGAACGTGACCGATCCAACCGTAACCGTATCGCCTTCTTTGATGAACCGATCCGGATCGGGCGAGGGGCCATACGGCACCCCGAACATCATGCCTTGCTGCGGTAATGCGCGCAGCAAGGGAAGTTCGTCTTTATGGCAGATAAGTTCGGCGCCTGTGGCCTTCACCAGATCCGCATTCCCGCCGCAATGGTCGCAGTGGCAATGCGTATTGACTATCGTCTTTACCGTGTAGCCTTTGATCGCGTCGAGCAGTTCTTCGGTTACTTCGCCCGGATCGATCACCAGTGCTTCACTTCCGTCACGCACGACATAGCAATTCGTGACAAACGGCGTTAACTCAAAAGAAAGTAATTCCATCTATCCCCGCGATAGGTGTTGGTTGCGCCCATGCATATCGTAAACCATTCCGATGCGCCAGAAAAATGCAGCCTGCCTGGCCAAGTTACCTAATGTACGCATTCTGCCAAATAGTTCCCCATTCTGCCGAACTTCTGCCCGCTCTTCGGTGTCAAAAAGGCGAGATGACACGAAACAAAGGGAAACAAGTATGCGTAACCTGATTATTTTGATTGTTCTTGTCGCCGTCGGGATAGGCTGCGGCGGGGTCATGCGCCAGGCAGCTTCTAGTCAGGCGGACGAAGCTGTGCCGGCTTCGTCGGCTGCGCCTGCGCAGGAAGCTGAATCGCTTCGCGCGCTTGGTTATGCCCCTGATTCGCCGGCGGACGCAATGACACTGGCAAAGGAGGCCACACAAAGCGGTGTCGGTACCGTGGCAAGTTTCGCGGCAAGCCGTCCGGATTTGTATTTAATCAAGAACGCATCGATCACAATCGAAGCAGAAGATATTCAAGCCGCTACATCGAAGTTGTTGGCGGCGCTTCAGCCTAGCGGCGCATACATTTCAAACTTGAACGAACATACGGATTCATGGGGTCGGCGCATGGTGACCCTGCAAGTGCGCGTGCCCGCAAACGTGTTCGATTCGTCCATGACGCAACTGGAATCCTTGGGGAAAGTGCTTGGCAAGCAAGTGTCGACGCAGGATGTGACCGAGGAGTTCGTCGATACGGAATCGCGCACGCGCAATCTGAAAAAGACGGAAGAGCGTTTGCTCGATCATCTCAATCGCACCGCGAAAGTAGAGGACATCCTGCGCGTGGAACAGGAGTTGACGCGCGTGCGCGAGGAAATCGAAAGAATGGATGGCCGCCTGCGCTACCTTCAGGATCGCGTATCGTTCTCGACGATCAGCGTGAATATTCAGGAAGCGGCGCCAATACTTCCCGCCGAAACATTCAGCACCGCGCAGGAGTTCTCCGAAGCCTCCCGAGTGCTGGTGGCGTTCCTGTTGAGCCTCTGGGCCATGGCGATCTGGGTAATCGTGTGGCTGCCGATACTCGGCATCGGTGCCGCGGTGCTGTACGGAATGATCCGGCGGATTCGTCGGATGCGTTTTGCGAAAGCGAGCTAACCTTGGCCTGTGTTGACGATGGATACGCTGCCATGATTGTCGCAATGATCGCCATGCGGATGATGCAGGTGGCCATCCACGAGATAATCCACATGATCGCCATGCGGTACGGCCTCATGGCCGCAGCCGGGACCGTGAACATGCGTGGCTGCATGTCCTTCGCACGCATGCCCCGAAGTGCATCGGTCCGGATTCTGCGCGCTGACGGGTAGCACATGCGCGTCGTAATGATCGCCGTGCGGATGCAGCAAACGCCCGTCTTGCAGGTAGTCCGTGTGTCCGTCATGTTGAATCGCCGTATGGCCGCAGGTGGGACCATGCTCGTGGGTGTGACCGGAATGGGGATTGCACTCGCTCATAACTGACTTCCTGTGTTCGCTCTCTTCAAGACCTTTTGCGCACTGCAAGCGCTGCAAAGAAGAGTATAGCCTGTACCAGAATGATCATCGCCCCCGGCGGCACGTCCGCGGCATGCGCCAGAAAAAAACCGAACACCGGCGTGACGCTGCCGATTGCAATCGACAAAAGCGTCATGACGCGAAACGAATGCGACAACAGACGCGCAGTCGCAGCGGGTATCACTAGAAACGCGGCGATGAGCAACATGCCGATGATTTTCATCGACACGACAATCACCACTGCCATGGCACACGCAAGCGCGTAATCGTGCCAGGCCACGCGCAGCCGATCTGTTTTTGCGAGGTTGCGATCGAAAGATGCATACGCCCACGCGCCCCACAGTGGCGCTGTGCACACGGTTCCCGCTGCCAGCGCACCCGCCAGATAGACGTCCGTGCGCGTGATCCAAAGTACCGATCCGAAAAGGTATACGTTCGCATCACCCACGTAGCCAGGTCTTAGTTGAATGAAGATGATGCCCAATGCCATGGCAACTGCGAATAGAACGCCGATGACGGTGTCTTCCGCGAGCGCGGATCGTTCCCGCAGCCAGACGATTGCGATTGCAGCCGCGACGGTAAATGGAACCGCGGTGATCAGGGGCTGCGCATCCAGAAAAATACCGAGTGCCACGCCGCCAAACGCGGCGTGCGCAAGGCCGCTGCCCAGAAACGCCATGCGACGCTGAACAATGAACACGCCGAAATAACTCGCAACGAACCCCACGAGCGCTGTCGCGACCGCGGCGAAGCGCATCGTTTCCAGCGCGAATACATCAAGCATCGGCGTTGCTCCGGTGCGTCGCCGCCTGATGCCCGGCGTATCCGAAAACTTTGAGTAGCCGGTCTTCTCGCGCCACCTCTTCCGGCGCGCCGAAGGCCGCAAGGCCCCGCTCCATCAGCAACACATGCGACGCATGCACCCGCGCGCCTTCCCAGTCGTGCGTGATCATCAAGACCGTCGCGCCGTTCGCGCGCCGATAGGCGTCCAACAGGTGATACATGTCCGCCTCGGCCGATACATCCATGCCCGCGCCCGGCTCATCCAGCACAAGCAGCTTCGGTTCGCGGGCAAGGCTGCGCGCCAGGTACACGCGCTGCAATTCTCCCCCCGAGAGTTTTGAAATGGGCCGGTCGGCGAGCCGCGCCACGCCGGTGCGCTCCATCGATTTCAGGGCGATGGCACGTTCCGCGGCGGATATGCGCCACGGCCACCCGCGGCGAATGCCGCTCACGACAAGTTCGATCGCGTGCCCAGGGAAGGTGCGATCGAGTGTCTTCACCTGCGGGACATAGCCAAGCGCCGTTGGGGCAAGGTCGGATGGGTGTCCGCCGAATACCGTAACGGTTCCATTGTCGGGCGTCTGCAGCCCGAGGATTACATTCAGTAATGTCGTCTTGCCCGCGCCATTCGGGCCGATTATCGCCACGAACGCGCCTTCCGGCACGGCGAAACTCACGCCGCGAAGCGCTTCGTAATCGCCAAGCCGAACACTGACCCGCTCGACCGAGACTGCAATGCCGCTCATTCCAATGCGCTCCGCAATTGGCTCGCATTGTAGTCGATCAGTTCGTGATAGGTTCGTCTGCCGTCCGTGCCGCCATTCGGATCCAACT
>CALEZK010000467.1 GCA_937928585.1 uncultured bacterium
TCGCAGACTTCATTGCCAATATCCCGCAGACTTTATCAGTGGCTTCAGCATAGCAGATTTCGGCCTGTTTTGGCCTTGCTAAGTCGGGCTGGCCTGAAGCGATATGCAGGCCGAAAATCGGGTCATCAGTCGATGAAAATGTTACCGGAATCGGCTGCAAGATCGACGCGGTGAAGTCCGGCACCGAGGGTAGCGCTAAACTCGCGCTTCTCGCGTTCGATACTGCCGCTCAAGCGCACGCGGCTCTGCACCTGACCGTTTACGCTGGTGACGAACAGGGTTGCATCGGAGTTCTGCGGGAACAACACATTGATGTTACCCTTCTCCACGGCAACGTTGTACGCGCCCAGCACGCCATCGAGCGCGAGCACGCCGATGTCGCCGCCGCGATTGCGCAGCACCAGCTCGCCCTTGGGCGATTCGACCATCACACGGCCCTGCGACGCAGTCACCACCTGCTTGCCCGCAATACCGACGGTCTTTATAGATCCTTGCTGCGTCGTTGCAGTCAAGGGGCCGGTGCAATCGCTGACGTTCACATCGCCTTCCTGCAGCGACACATCGAGCGCGCCGGCTTCACCTTTGCACTGTTCGATGGTAACGCTGCCTTTATTCTGGACCAAAGTCACCGACGCGCCCATGCCGGAGATCGACGTGAATCCGCTGTCTGCCGTGAGCTTCACGGATGAGTTGCGCGGGCACATCACTTCGAGGTCGATTCGATAGTGCGTACACCCGAGCGCGGCCATGTTGTCGCGCACGGAGGTCGTCACAATGACCCGTCCATCGACAATCTCGCCCAGGACGTTCAGCGCTTCGATCGCCGCCTGCGCGTTTGCATTGCTTTGCATCTGCACGATAAGCGCGGCCTTCACGGAGAGTTGGTTGGTGTCCACCGCGACGATACGCAAATCGCCGGGGATCGCCTTGATGGTCACCTCGGCGTTCGGCGGCACTTCGATTGTCTGTTCAAGATTTCTGCGGACGAACTCGCCGCCGTTGCGCTCCGGCGCCTTCTCGACCGGTTTCACGCCTTGCTGATGGATCGTTATGGTATCGAAGCTCGCGTGCAATGATAGGCGCTGCGGCGATCCAATCTTGCCGCCGCGCGCGACGGCAAGATCGCCGCGCGTGCTCTGATCGAGCGCGACTTCGGAGTTGATTACGCCGAACGCCGCGCTCGCGGATATCTCCGGTGTCGCATTTTCGGGGATGTACAGGTCGATGGGACCGCCTTCGCTGGTCACATCGAGTTCGGTCTCCGCGGGCAGTTCGCGAACGGCGACCGTGCCCATGAAATTGGTTATCTTGAGATTGCCTGCGACGTTTGCAAACTCGCTTTGCGTGCCCTGCAACTGGAAGCTGCCGCCCTGCCGTAGGCCCAGCGCGCGCAGCGGAAATTCGCCCCACGCGCGCACCTGCACCGGCCCGCCGATGTTGCGCAGGTCAAGCGCGCCAAACCGGGAATCGACCGTGACGCCGCCGCCCACGCCGGTAATGTCGGTGTCGCCCCAATCGTTCTTGCAGACGACCGAAGCGCCCGCCGGGATGGTGATGTCGTAGTCGAGCTTGATCGCGACTTTGCCGCGCTCGCGCGTGTCGGGCGCCTCGGTTTTAATCTCGATGCGCTCGGCCTCCTGCGAGACGCCGATGCGCAACGCATCCGCTATCTGCTGGGCCACGTCTTCCTGCTCCGCGCCGACTATCGCAGAGACGCGCACCCGCACGACGGGATTCTCCCACGTTGTAACGCGCACCAGCCCTTCACCGACTGTCCGCGATATGGATACCTGGCAATTCGGACGGACGGGATAGCTTTCTTCAAAATCGCGCGGGCGCGCGGCGAGCCCTTCCCAGACGGATTTCCCGGCATCGCCGACGCGGCCAAAGCGCGGGGCGATGAGGTCTTCGGTCTTTTCGCCGACTACGGTGAGCCAGCGGGAGACGGTGTCAAAGATGGTGGAGGTGGTTTCCTTCGCGGGGGCCTGGGCTTTCGCAGGTAGTACCACGAGGACAAGGGCGAATAGCGGTAGCAGCAGTGATGCGGGGATGCGTCCCGAGCGATACGCGCGGCGCAGACAGGTACAGCTTAGCAGCGGGTCACGCACACCCTAAAGACTACGCTCCACGTAGAGCGACTTAAGCGCATTTGCCTGACGCTTGAGGTTGGAGTTCATGACCTTGCTGGCGCGTTCGCTTGAGGGGTTCTGCTGCAACGCGGCGCGCGCGGCGGCCATCTCGGCGTCGAGCGCGAGCACTTCGCGGGCCTGCTGCCAAACGCGATACGTCTGCGGCGCATCGGGACGCGCGCCGACGGCCGCGGTCAATGTTTCGATCTGTGCCGTGGCTTTGCGCAGTTCTTCGGCGGAGACGCTGGCCGAGGTCGCGCGGACCGCGCCGGCGCTCAACGAAATGCCGGCGGCGTGCGAACTGCCGAGACCTGCCTTGAACACGATCGCGGAGACTATCGCAACGCCCGCCACATAGGACAGGCCTTTCAACACAAGCATGGGTGCTCCACCCCGCGCGCGGCGCGTTGCCTTGCGCTCGGAACGGGCGGCGATCAATATCTGGGAAATGGAATCTTCCGCGGGATCGAGATCATGCGCGGATGCGGTGAACTCGATCGACGCGCGTATTTCCGCAATCTCGCGCGAACACACCGGACACGTCGTAATGTGACGTGCCGTCGTCGCGCTGATTCCGCGCCCGTCTACCAGCCCTTCCGCATAGGCAAGTAGCTCCGGCTTTGACGGATGGCCCAACATCCCATTTCTCCCGAGGCGGTTTATACGTAGTCTCTAAAACGGGCCAACAGCGGCCGCAGCGCACGCTCTGCCCGGACTACGCGCGATTTCACCGTGCCCACCGGTGAATCGGTGATCTCTGCAATTTCTTCGTAGGACAAATCCTGGAAACGGCGCAACACAAACGCTTCGCGCTGTTGCTCCGGCAACTCGCGCAAGGCAGTGTTGACCGCTTCGGAAATTTCACCCCGCTGAAACGTCGCAAGCACGTCGGCCTTCTCGTCGCCCACGTGCTCCATCGGATCGTATTCATCTTCCGGGTTGCGCCGCCAGCTCCACGCCGACGACAAACTCAGGAAGCGCGGACGCCGTTTCCGGCGCACCCATTCTTTGGAAACAATGTTGGAAGCAATCGTGTAGAGATACGTCGTGAACTTCGCGCGCGGCTCGTAGCGCTCCGCATTGCGCACGAGCGCAACGAAAACTTCCTGGGTCAACTCTTCCGCGATCTGACGGTTCTGCACCATGCGAAAGATGTAGTTGAGCACGTTCTTCTGGTGGCGGCGGCAAAGCTCTGCGAAGGCGGCTTCCGAGCCGGCCCCGTGATCCAGCATGAGCGTTTCGTCGGCGCGCTCCCGAAGCGGAGTCCCCTCCGGCCCCAAAACGCGCAAGCGGTTCTGCTGCCCGCCCTGCGGAAATTGGACGATCCCCTGCCCTTCCACCGTTAACCCTCCGAACCGGACGCTCCGCGTCACGGCATGTCGTATGTATCCTCAGCGCTGCATAAAAGTTGCGCGCTCATCGATACGGTTTACCAAGCACCTTTTCGGGCGCTTTCACCAAGCGTGAAGTATAGCAGTTTTGGTCTGCTTACACCACCTAAAACCTGACAAAAACGCCCCACCCGAGCGTAAAATAAACTCTGGAAATCAAATTAAAAACAAATCTATAACAAACTGATATTAAACAACTTATGAATTATATTTATGGTCGAAATTTGAGGCTTCAAATGTCTGTCCATGGCTTATTTCGCGAACGACTTCGGATCTCTCACGTGGGCGATGGCTTCTTCGTAGGAG
>CALEZK010000468.1 GCA_937928585.1 uncultured bacterium
CTTTTCGGGGGACGCGATGCCAAGCCCCAAGAGGAATAGCCTTCCGGCCCTTGCGTTGTCGAGGCCGATTACAGTTTTGATGCTGTTGATTTCCGTGCTGACTATGGGCGCGATTGCGATCAATCGTATTCCATTAGAGTTCATGCCGCCTGTCGACGTGCCTTTCTTGCGATGCTACATTCCTTATACTGGTGCATCGCCTGAACAGGTCGAAAAAGAAGTCGCGATTCCGGTCGAAGGCGAGTTCCGCACCCTGTCAAGTCTATCCCGAATCTTGACCCAGTGCGATTCGAATGGCGCTACGGTTACATTGCTCTTCGACATGGGCACGGATATGACTGCTGCAGCCGCAGAAGTCCGTGACCGCATTGAGCGATTAAAGCTCGAACTCCCGGATGAAATTGAACGCATCTTCATCCAGCGATCGAATACAAACACAATTCCCATCATGGTCTTTAGCATCTACGGGCCAGGAGACGACGAAGACCTGGCTTACCGGGTGCGAACACAACTCAAACCGCGCATCATGCGTCAGGAGGGTGTGGCAGACGTCACAATTTTTGGCAAGCCTGAAAAAGAAGTACTTATCGAGTTTGACCAGGATGCTTTAAGAAATCGTGGTGTCGGCTTGTTCCAGGTTGTATCTGCGCTGAGAGAAAGCAGCATTAACGTCTCTGCCGGCGACATTCTTGATGGAAATAAGAAGTACTTCGTCCGCACTTTGGGTGAATTTACAGATCCAGAGGATATAGGTCGTTTGGTCGTTGGCGAAAACGCATTACGACTGCGCGATATTGCGAACGTTGGATATCGCACCAGAGAAATCAATATGGACTTCTCAATCGATGGCGAGTCCAGCACATTTCTTCTTGTTCGCAAAGAGGCCGAAGCGAACGCGGTTCAGACTTGTCAAAATGTACAGAACGAACTCGACAAGCTGGCCACAGATGAAGAATTCTCAGACATAAAGTATTTCATGCTATTTGACCAAGCATCACTTATATCATCGACGCTTGAGAGCGTTCTCCTTGCGGCCCTTCTCGGGGCCGTATTCGCCATTCTAACCATATATGCCTTTCTCAGGCGCCTCAGGCCCACGGCAATCGTTGCCATTGCAATTCCCGCATCCGCAGTATGTGCGCTTGTCTACATGTACTTCTTCGATATGTCCATGAATATGGTCACAATGGTGTCTTTCATACTGGCGATTGGCATGCTTGTCGACGATTCAATTGTCGTTATTGAGAACATATATAGGCATCGGCAACTTGGCCTTGATCGAATTGAGAGCGCAATACTTGGTGCGAAAGAAGTAACGTTGCCGATTGCCGCATCGTGCCTCACCACTTTGGTTGTATTCGTTCCGGTCGTCTATCTCGATTCGGGCTTAATGTCAACCTTCATGAAACAGTTCGCAGCCCCAATGGTTGTTTGTCAGCTTGCCAGCCTTTTAATCGGAATAACTGTTATTCCGCTGGCTGTGAGCAGGCTCAAACCTCGGCACGAGATGCTTATCTTTCGAAAACTCCATCAAGTGGGGGCCAGGATACCGTTCTCGATGGATGATTCCGTCGGCGTATCCCCTTCGAATTCACGACGCGGCGCGAGTCATCGACTTAATTGGTGGTATTTGATCTCATTGTCCTGGTGCCTGAGAAACCGGCTAATGGTTCTGGCAATTGTTTTTATTGCGATAGTTGCAACATTTCTAGTTCCAATGCGAAACATGCAACAGCAAAGCATGCCCGATATGGACACGCGGCAAGTCGAGATTAACGTGCGCCTGGATCAAGGTTACGACCTAGAGCGGGCAAAGTTGGTCTTTGCTGAGTTACGAACGCTTATCGATAAACAACGCGACGAGTTGGGTATTGCGAATGTCTTCACCCGTTGCGAAGCCACTGGTGGCGATGTAAATGTCTATCTGTATGACAGTGATGACAAGGAGGCCCACAAAGATAATCCAAACCCGCCTGCGGGGCTGAACTCACCTTATTCAACGGATGAGGTATTGGATATTCTTTGGCAGCGATTGCCTAAGACAATACCAGGAGGTGAACTTCGTTTCCGCGTCGCGGAGGCAAATGAGCAGACATCGCGCTCATTTTCGTTGCAATTACGCGGTGACGACGCACCGACTCTGCGGACCTATGCCGAACGCCTGAAAGTATTGATGCAGAATAACATGCCTGAACTTACAGAAGTAGTGACGGATACTGAGCGCAAGCGTGAGGAGATCCAGCTTGGCGTGCGTGAAACGATTGCAAACGAGCACGGACTCTCGCCAATGGGCATAGCGCAGACTGTAGATTTCGCTCTCCGCGGCATCAGGATTTCGTACCTTAAACAGGGTGGTCGCGAAATCCCGGTATGGGCGCAATTCCAAGAAGAGGACAGGAAGTCGCGTTCCAATTTGGAAAATGTGGCTTTGTTGGGTACCGATGGCGAACAGGTATCGTTGAGTCGCCTCGTAGATTTCAATCGAGGTTCGAGCCCCTTGGCCATAACACGTGTCAACGGAAAGAATGTTGTCACGGTGACCGCAAAGTTCAAAGGCCGAGACATGGGCAATATCATGCGACAGCTTACAGTTTTGGTGGACAGCTTCAAATTGCCTGCAGGCTACACAGTAAACTTTGGGGATGAACTCTCGGACCTTGCCGAAAACTCTTCCAGCTTCTTTACTATGGTTTTCTTGGCGGTAATTCTGATCTACATCGTTCTTTGCGCCACTTTCGAGTCGTGCGTACTGCCGATTTCAATTCTGATGACTTTGCCATTGGCGGCGATTGGTTCATTTTGGTCCATCTATATTACTGGCGCACCACTCGACATTGTAGGCATGATTGGGTTCATCCTATTGATCGGAATCGTTGTCAAAAACGGAATTATGATCGTGGACTTCATCATCATGGAGCAGGCCCGGGGCATTGACCGTTTTACTGCGGTGATGAACGCAGGACGGGATCGGCTTCGGCCCGTGTTGATGACGGCCTCTTGCACCATTCTCGGATGTCTTCCCATTGGAATTGGCAGCACAATAGGAAGTACCGTTTCGCTCGACGGTATTGGCAAGATAATGATGGGCGGAATGATTACCGGAACTGCGTTCACCATGATCGTCGTGCCCGTGGCGTTTACCGTGATCGATGATTGTCGTATCTGGTTTTCCAGCTATTTTGCCAATATTGGCCACCTTTTCCGGTTCGGACGCCCGGCGGTAAAACTTCCTTCGTAACGTCCCAAGTCCTTGCACCGCACACCTTTCATGTGCTACCCTTTCTCGTTCCCTGACCTTGTTTTTCTGGCTGGTATTAGCGTTCACACGCTATGGAATTGAAGGAAACTATGAGTCGTCGTCCCCTTGTTGCCGGTAACTGGAAAATGAACCACCTTATCGGCCCGGCGGTAGAGACTGCCGTATCGCTGAAAGGCCTGGTTGCTGGAGAAAACGGGGCGGATATCGTGATTTGCCCGGTCTTCACCGCATTGAAAGCGGTGAGTGACGCTGTTGCGGGTTCGAACGTCCACGTGGGGGGACAGAACTGCTACGTGAAAGAGAGCGGCGCGT
>CALEZK010000469.1 GCA_937928585.1 uncultured bacterium
CTCCAGCATGGCGGTGCTCGCCGACGGCCAAATCGGCATCCTATACGAACGCGGCGACGACACCCCCTACCGGAAAGTCACCTTCGCCAAGTTCCCGCTCGATTGGCTCCTGCGATGAACGAGGAAGCCCCGATCGCCATCACGCCACTGGAAGCCGGGAAGCTAGATAACCTCCCACTCGCTTTCTTGCTGGGGCTGGAAGATGCGGCGGCGGTCGGTTTCCATCATGCTGGGGCGGCGCTTCAGAGAGCTTTCGATTTTCGGGAAGCCCTGAAAGCGGGTGTTTGATTTTTCGTATTGACCAATGAGATGGAGGTACATCATCAGCCGCGCGGTGCGGAATTGACGCGGTGACGAGCAGAAAATGCTGATGCCCTTTTCGGCTGCGTGCTGGATTTTGTCGGCGAAGGCGTTCGGCGTTTTGGAGTCCATCTCCGACCAGCCAAACAGATCCATGTCGTCGTTTTTCGCCTGTTTGGTCGAGGCGGAGACTTCAAACTCCATGTTCAGCCGTTCGTAGGTGTCGACGAGTTGATCCACCCAATGCATGATCGAGCGATAACCTTCGTCGGCTACGTCGAGGTCGATGTGCGTTTCGTCGACGTTTGCGCTGGTGCGTTGCGAGAGGTAGATCGAACGCTCTTCATTGTGCTCGGGGATCATGCGAACGCGCGCCTTCTCGGCGGCGTCGCCATAGTTGAAGCTCTCGAGAATCGTGGGGATGGTGAATTTCGTTTTCGACAAAAGCGCGAGCTCACGCAGCAGCGGACCCGCAAGTCCGTCCTGCTCAAAAGTCGCTTCCAGCGGCGGGGCCGGCGCGAAAAGTTCGGCGTCCCACGCGTGATACGCGTCGGTAAACAGCCCGGCGAGTTGGCGGCCAAGGCCTTCCGAGCGGCCATTCACCGCGAGCATCATGAGCCGCGAAAAATCCTGCGCAGGTTGCCAGCCGGGTTTGCGCGCGAGGTCGCGCTCGACGATGTAGCGCAGGGTAATCAGCCGATCCATCGCGAGCCAGGCGGATTCCTCCGGGGCGCGCCAATCGACGCACAAGGTCTCCGACCAACGCTGCACCCACTCGCGCAGTTGGCGCGCGGTGTAGCTGCGGGGCTGGCGGCGGATCTCGTCGAGCGAGCCGGCTTCAACGCGGTCGCGGCGCAACACATCGCCGAATTCCTGGGCGAACTGCGCCGGCGCATCGGCGTAGAGCAGCAGCTCGTCCGTGCGCGCATCGTAGAGATACGAGCGGAAGAGATCCGTGACGAAGGCGTAGCCCGCGTTAAAAAAGCGATTCGTATCGACGAGGGTGCGGGTGGTCTCGCAGTAGTCGAGGCCCCGCTTGATCACCGCCGCCGGCGGCTCCAACATTCCCGGCAATACGAAGTAGGTAACCATCGGCGCGTGCGATTTCAGGCGAATCACATTCGCGGTGGTCGTCGGTTGGCCGGGCACCGCAACGGGTTCGATGTGTTCGTGGTCGGTCCAGCCGAGAAGCGACAAAAACTTATCGGCAAACCGGTGCTGGTCGTCACGGGTCGAGTCGGCGAGGCGTTCCCACCACGACTCGCACAGGCGTTGGATATCCATACCAGTCCGCATGTTACGCCACACCCTTTCCTTTCGGGACTTCGTACCCGGCAGCCTCGATTCGCCGCCAGATGACGTCTTCCCGCCTACCCAACATATCCACCCCCACGCGCAGATACGAGTCGACCCGCGGGTCGCGCCCCGCCAGGGCCAGCATAAACTCGTCCCGCGTCATGGTATCTATCGGCAAAAGCTCGGAACTCCCCACTTCCGGTTCACGTCCGCCGGTGTAGACGAGCAACAGACGTCCCTCCGTCTCGTTGTATACGAGCAGAATGACCGACGGCTCGATGGCCGCTTCACCGCGCACGCGCTCGAGCGGGGTGCCCGCGCGGAGGAACAGGTTCCGCAGATCCTGAAACAGCGAGAACTGGGTGTCCACCTGATAATAGGTGCGGTTGCCTTCGCTGCGGCGATAGAGCAATTTTATTTTCGAGAGACGTTCGAGTTCCCGCTGGACCGCGCGGATAGGCAGGCCTGTGGCAGCTTCGATCTGCCGTTGGTAGTAATCGCGCATGGGGTCTATAAGGAAAAGCCGCAACACTTCGGCGCGCGCGCCGGAGCCAAGCAAGGCGCTCAAGGTTTCGTTGCCACGCGGCGTTTTTGCTGTTCGTCCCATCGTCAAGGTCAACACAGTCTCTGCTTCACCCACTATTGCAAATATTCGTTCAACCGGAGATTCGTCAGCGGAAGAATACTTGTTGTAGTCGTTCATGTCAATATAAATTTTTTACGATCTCTAATTCGTGTTGCACGACCACTTAAGGGTTACCGCAAGCTGGACGTGCGCCCGTCTTCCCTCCGCCGTTTCTGTACCTGAATGTAGCGGTTACGGGGGCAACATACGGAAATGTATCCTTTCTGAAACTCCCCTACTTTTTCGTGTTGGCCAATTTTTTTGCCTCAAAATTTGTCTAACAGACGGCTAACCGCGTTGAAACCCCATGATTTCACAGACTTATCACCAGCTTTGCCGGGCAATCGGTGCAAACGAATTTCAGAGTTGGCACACCCGTTGCATTTTAGGTCCGCATTAGTGTCGTGCACGACATTTCCGGGCGTTTCCACAGGGGACGTTTCTCGGGCAAACCAGCAACAAACCAGTGTGGAGAGTACTGCCGTGCGAAAGGTTGAGGCGATTATCAAACCGTTCAAATTGGATGAAGTGAAGGAAGCCCTGGGCGGCATAGGCGTCCAGGGGCTCACCGTAACCGAAGTGAAAGGCTTCGGACGTCAGAAGGGCCACAAGGAGCTGTACCGCGGCGCGGAATATGTAGTGGAGTTCCTGCCGAAGGTGAAGCTCGAGATTGTGGTAGGCGACGAGAAGGCCAAGCAGGTGGTGGAAACCATCGCGAAGGCCGCGACGACCGGCAAGATTGGTGATGGGAAGATTTTTGTGTCCACGATCGACGACGCGGTCCGCATCCGGACGGGTGAGTCGGGCGACGTGGCCATCGGTTGATGGTCATGGTGACCGGCTGAAGTTGGAACTGAAGGTGCAGGCTCGGGGGGTGCGCGCGCAGTAAAAGCGCGGCCCACCGGAAACGGGAGCCCTGAACGCGGGTGGCGCGATCAGCGGGCATGTTAAGGAGAAACGAAATGCGATTGTTTGGGTTGAAACTGGGGACGACATTGACCGGAGGCGCGCTTGTTGCGGTCCTCCTGGTAATGATGATGACGATAGCGACGGCATTGCCTGCGTTTGCGCAGGATCCGCCGGCGGAAGAGGCGGCGCCGACTGCCGAAGCGGCACCATCTGAAGAGGCGCCCGCGGAAGAGGAAGCGGCCGCGCCTACTTTGGATACGGGCGATACGGCGTGGATGCTCACGTCGATGTGCCTTGTGTTGTTCATGACCATCCCCGGCCTGTCATTGTTCTATGGCGGCCTTGTACGCACGAAGAACGTATTGTCGGTGCTGGTGCAGTGCTTTGCGCTGACCGCATTGATGACGCTGGTGTGGGTGGTCGTGGGGTATTCGATTGCGTTCGGCGTGCCGGAGAATCCCGCGATTCATAAGTATTTCGGCGGCTTCAGCCGGGTGCTGCTCGCGGGTCTGACCTCCGAGTCGCTCACAATGACAATTCCGGAATCCGTGTTCATCACGTTCCAGTGCACGTTCGCGATCATCACGCCGGCGCTTATTGTTGGCGCATTTGCGGAACGCATGAAGTTCTCCGCGGTGATGCTGTTCAGCGTCCTGTGGTCGATTCTGGTGTATTGCCCGATCGCGCACATGGTCTGGGGGGGCGATGGCGCATGGTTCTGGGATTTGGGCGCACTTGACTTCGCCGGTGGTACGGTAGTTCATATTAACGCTGGTGTGGCTGCATTGGTCGGCTGCATCGTGGTCGGTAAACGTAAAGGCTATCCGACGACGCCGATGGCGCCGCACAACATGACGATGGCCGTAACCGGCGCGGGCATGCTCTGGGTGGGTTGGTTCGGCTTCAACGCGGGTAGCGCCGTGGCCGCGAATGGTCTCGCGGGTATGGCAATGCTTGTCACGCATATCGCGACGGCAGCGGCGGCCATCACCTGGATGCTGATTGAATGGATGAAGCATGGCAAGCCCAGCGCACTCGGCATCATCACGGGTGCGGTCGCGGGTCTGGTCGCGATCACCCCGGCAGCCGGTACGGCAGGCCCGATGGGCGCGCTTGCCATCGGCTTTGCTTCCGGCGTCATCTGCTTCTTCGGCGCGACAACTTTGAAGAAAGCGCTCGGCTATGACGACGCGTTGGACGCGTTCGGCGTGCACGGTATCGGCGGTCTCGTCGGTGCGTTGCTCACGGGCGTCTTTGCAAACCCGGCCCTCGGCGGGACGTTTGCGGATTACCCCGGCCTGGTGCCGCAGATGACATCTCAGGTTATCACCTGCGTAGTCACGATTGTGTATTGCGGTGTAGTTTCGTTCATCCTCTACAAGATCGTCGACGTAATCGTTGGTCTGCGTGTGGATGAGGCGGCGGAGACGGAAGGTCTCGACGTGACGAGCCATAACGAAGCCGGCTATAACCTCTCGTAGTAACGGAGCGGCGTAACAACGTCGCGCTGACCACTGCGGCGCGGGAGTCAACCTCCCGCGCCGCAGGTTTTTGGGAACTATTTTGTGTCTACGCGTATGGAGAGCGGAAACATCCTGGTGTGAACGCAGTGCGGAAGTGCCGACAGGTTTGGGACTTAATGCTCGGTGCGTTTTGGTGTGAAGCAGTAACGATTCGAGTGGTGCGAAGGAAATGCAGTATTGAGCAGCGAGTGGTATTGCCAGCGCGGGGGCACGCGTCTGGGTCCGTTCAGTATTGAACAAATGCGCCAGGCCTACTTGCAGGGGCAGTTGCACGATTACGAGCCGGTATGGACGCCGGGCATGGAAACCTGGCTTCCCGTGTCGGCGGTTCGCGAGCGATTTCAATTTGTCGACGCGCCTTCCTCGCAGCTCAATTTTACCAACATGCACTCGCGCGCGATTCCCGCAATCAAGCCGGGTTCGCGCACTCCCCCGTTGGAAATGCATGATCGCATTTTGCGCGCGCTGTTTGTTGCGCTGGCGGTCGGCCTTGCCTGGGGCATTCGGGGTAGCTTTGGTCATATTCTCGGCGCGATGTATCCCGGCGCGGTGTTGGGCCTTGGTTTTGCCTATGTCTCCGGGCAGGACGCGTTGTTGCGGCGGATGCCACTTATTGCCGCAGTGTCGGCAGTTGGAATTGGTCTGGGCGGCAATATGAGCTATGGACTGTTGCATGGGTACGCGCAGGCGGACACGTTCGTCAATTCGACTTTCGGCATGCTCATGCTTTTTCTGTGCGGGGGCGCTTGGGGCTTTTTCGGGTCCGCGGCGGTCGGTTTGCTGTTGGAGCGGGACCGCGCGACCGTGATTGATTGGGCCGGTGGCGTTGCAATTTCGCTCGGTTTTGGACTCATTTCGTGGCTTATTTTGCACCAAATGATCGGTTTTGACGTCAATCCGGGGCGTTCCAACTCGCTTATTACGTTCGTTGGCGGGGTATTGGGATTGACCGGATGGCTGATGTATCGCAAGCGATTTCGTGCGCTGCGGGCGGGTCTTCTGGGCTTCGCCGGGTTCGGAATTGGGATGGCGGGCGGCAGACTTTTGGCAAACGCGGCGCGCAATATGGAGACGATGTTCCAGATTAATCATTGGAATGTCATGGAGGTGACGGCGGGGGCCGTGGGCGGTTTTGTCTTCGTTTTCGGCATGCTCGGTCGGCAGTATCCGGACCATTCGAAGAACGGCGGTGTGACTGCGGGGCAGGCGCTCAGCGCGGCATTTGTCCTGGGAATGATTCCGTTGCTGCACCGGCTTACACGGGTCACCGCGCGCCGAATCGATGAATGGAACGCGGATTTGCTGAAACACGGCAGTTCATGGGACGGCGAAAATATTGCGGCTGCGTTGACGGTAATCGCGGCATGCGCGCTGGTGGCGGCGGCGGTGTGGTTGTATCTCATTTGGGCTGAGAGAGATCGGATGGCGTGGTATCCGGTGATGGCGTTAACCGTGATCATGCTGGTGTTCCAGAATTTTTTTGCGCGGTATTTTTTTACACCGGCGCAGCCAAATTTTGTGGACATGCACAATTTTTATTGGTTCGCGCTGGTGGTGATGGCCGCATATGTGGGCTGGCGCGAGTATCGCGGCGGACATACCGGCGACGGCGAACACGAGGAAGCCCCGGAGCCGGTCGGATGGATTCCAATCTGCGCGGTTATGCTGGTGGGTTTGTTGGTATGCTTGGCGGGTGCAGCGGTCGTAAACGGCGAGCACACCATGAAGAATGCGGAAACGCGCTGGCCGATTTGGTCGTTTCGGGATGGTCCCTTCCCGGGCTCGCAGTAGGGCGGTGATTTGGGTTCGGCACATAACGGGTCATCGGTCGAATTTTTGCGGACATTTGTATTCTCCTCTTACCCATACTGCACGGATTGTTGCAGTGGGTCTGCGATTTTCGCGAAACGAAGGGGTGACCCGACGGGGTTTGGGCCAGAGGGGGGAATTGGCGCGCCTTGGGACCGATGAGCGTTTCGGGGAAGGAGGAAGAGTTTGTCCACAGCTTACGCTGATTGGCACAGATTGAAGATGAAATATGCAGAGGAAGACTTTGTTCTTTCCTCGTGCCCACCGTGTGCGCGGCTTGTTGCGGTGGGTCCGTACTGTTTTGCGAAACTCAGGGTGATCCGGGTGGAAGTTTTGGCTTGAAAACTGATTACGACACTTCTTTATAACCAGGGTCAGCGGAGCTGTTGTTTCGCCTTCTTTACCACAGCCCCCTTGCGCCAACCCTTGTGACGGCCTGGGCCGGGGGTAAAGCCCGCGGAGGGCGGCCCAGTTTTTTCTCAAGCGTACTCAAAAAACCGTCGCTCGCCAAGGGGCGGCCGCCATGCCTGCGCACGCGCACAACGCCAACCCTCCGTATTGCGTTTCCCCGTGTCCCCGTGGTTGGAACGTACTATGCCGCAGTAACGAACACGTGGCGAAAGGCAT
>CALEZK010000470.1 GCA_937928585.1 uncultured bacterium
GGCTCATTGATATCGGCGAGGGCCTGATGCGCTTCCAGCAGCATCCGCGCGACGTTCAACTCCGAATCGGAGACTTCCCGCAGTTCTTCCATTTCGCCGCGAATCGGCGTATCGACATCGAGCAGGGTGAACAGGGTGTCGAATCCGGTGACTTTGAGGTTTCGCATCATCCGGCTTGTTTCGGGAACAAGAATCGACGCTTTGCGTCCGAAGCGATCGAGCGAAAGCCGCCCGACTTCTGCCAGCAGCCCGAGGTTCGTGCTGTCCATACCCTCGCATTCGGTGAGGTCGACCACGATATTCTCATAATCGTCCTGACCCAGAAGGCGGTCGATGAACAAGCGGAGGGATTTGCTCATGGGGAAGGTCCACTGGTCGGTGAAACCGATCGAACCGACGAATTTCAAAACGTATACATCATCGAATCGCGCGTATAAGACCTGACTTGGGACCATCGCTGACATCTCCCCGACTCCACCCCGACCTTGCACCACTATGGTACCGGTAATTCGGCACGGGATCGAATTGGCGGACATTCGCGTCCCAAGGGATAGTTTTTCGGGCGATTTTGAGGAATATCTCCACAGCACGGCACAGTTGGGACATGTGACGACATATGCCGGGCCGAATGGCCGTGGCAGGTCTTGCATTATTGTCAATAATTTACTATACTCCACAAAGGGGAGTTGGCACCCGGGAGTTGATCGTGATTCAGCAGATTCGTGCAAAACAGGAGCGAATCGTCGAAGCCGTTCGACATGGCCTTGAGGGCATGGCGGCCGTCGAGTTCGTGCAAAAAAGCGGCTATGCCATGACCACCGCCGGCATCGCCAAACATCTCCGCAGCATGGGCGGCCGCGGCAGTGTCCAACAACGTATCGCCGACGGACTCTCGAATTTCGAGATCCTGCAGCAGTGCTTCCCCGGCGACGACCTCAGTCATCTGCGCCCTGACCCGCCCGAGCAGGCAGACCTGTTCTCGCAAAAGTCCCCCGCTCCATTTCCACGCGGCCTTGTGGCAAGGCCGGAAAACGTTTACGAGATGAGAAAGATGGCAATCAAAGTTCCCGCCGACTTGTACGAAGCCATTCGGCTGGCATCCAAAGCCGAAAACAAAAGCCAGAACGACCTAATCGTCGATGTGCTGACGCATGCACTATCACGCGTTCCCGCAATCAACGTCGACGAACAGGAAGAAGCCTAGCCCGCGTTGAACGCACGCGTCCTTCCTCTTAATCGTTGCACTCGATCGAGATGAGACGGAAAAGGCGTGTCGTTGAGATGATGAGGCGAATCATTCCCCCGGCAGCCGATTAGGTATCGTGACCGATAAGACGAAGCACGACCGGTTGATTCTCAACTTCATAGATAGATGCGCCGGGGTCGGAAATCAGCTTTTTCCATGCTTTCGCATCGATTGGTTCAATCTGCGGGAGGCTCAAATTGAAGACCGGTTTGTCGCCGGCCATTTCAGTCAGGATATTTCCGCAGGTTACGTTGAGCAGTTCACGGAGCGCGTCTTGCGCTGCGGAATCCGACGGTTCTTCGCCTGGCTCAATTTCCAAGAGATTTCGCGCGATCTCGCGCCCGAGTGTTGCGGAAATCCCCATCTCTAGCTTTCCCGCGTTGGCGCCCGAAAAGGTGATGGAAACGCATACCGCTTCGCGGGGTGGGCCCGCTGCGAAGTTTAGATCAGATGGGTCGGCAAACAAGAATGTTTGTTCTTCCAATACACGCGGGAAAACAGAGGCGATTGCGTCGCTCGCTTTACTGCTCATTGATATCACCCATCACCTCTTCAATCGTTTCTCGGAGGCGCTCGGGGGTAAACGGTTTTCGGAGATGCGCGCGAACGCCCATCGCTTGGAATTCGTCGATACGGGTCGAGCTGCCTTCCGTCGATATCACAACAACGGGAATGCCTTTCATGGCTTCGGATTCCTGCATGCGCTGAATCAACTCAACACCGGTCATCACGGGCATGTTGATATCCGTCAGCACGAGATCGACCCGTTTCTCCTGAAGGATCCGGAGGGCTACTTCCCCATTCTCGGCCGCGTAGGTTTCAGCCAACGAAATGTTCACCAGGCGCAATGTCTTTGCAATAATCGAACGCACGGTCTCCGAATCATCTACGATTAGCACGCTGAATGACATTTCCAACTCCCACCCTTAGTTGAAAATCGCACAGATCTCCTCCAGCGAACCAAGAACGTCACCCGCGACCTGTTCTATCACGTCGGGAGAAACTTTCATTCGCTCCAGGGACTCCACGCACACGCTGTAGTTCATGCCATCGGTCGACGAGGAGGTGCCGCATATGCGCGCGATGTGCTCGCCGATGTGGACGAGGTCAACAACGGTGCGATCTTCATTGGGATACGAGTTCGGCGCGTGATGCCAGCGCACTGCAAGCACAACGGCTTCCGGCAATTTCCAAAACTCTAGAAGCGCGGCGCCCACCTCTGCGTGGTCTGTGCCCAGGACGCGCTGCTCCGCGAGTTCGAACGACAGATTCTCCCGATACGCCATGAGTGTTATGGGCGCGGAATCGACTTCCAGATAGGTACCCAGTACGATCTTGCCGAGATCGTGAAGCAAGCCGGCGGTATACGTTGCGTCAGGCACACGCATGCCAAGCCGCTTGGGCAGATACTCAACCGCAAGTGCCGTGGCCGCGCTATGCCGCAACAACCCGTTGCGGGGCAAGTCATATCCGCGGATCTCCTGCTGCGCCAGCGGCGCAACGGCCGAGGTCATGGCGATTTGGAATACGCGCTTAATGCCAAGCCGAACCACTGCTTCGCGCACGCTGTTGATGGCGCCGCCCGTGCCGAAGTATGCCGAGTTTGCCAGACGCAACAAATTTGAGACCAGTCCTGGGTCATATTCTACGACGCGCTGCACATCGTTGATCTGCGTATCGGGATTCCCAACAAGCCCGAGCATCTGCGTCGCCGAAGTAGGCAGTGGCGGAATCGCGGGAACGCGCCCCAGTATCTCTTCGCGTTTGCTCATAGCTCGCGCTCCTTACCACCAGTACGAATGGAAGTCTTCCCACTGGCGATGTTGAGGAGCAACGTCCGCGCGATTGTGCCACCCACATCTTCCGCGGCGATGAGGATTTCGTTTTTCCAGAGCACTTTCCGCAGCACGGTATAGTTGCGTTCTCCAATCTTGAACATGCCGTTGTCGTTTAATGGAGATGCCGCGCCCGCGACTTTTGCCACCAGCCGCTTCCGCGTTCCACCCTTATCGAGCACCGCCTGAATCAGCGCGGGCACACCGGTGTCGGTGAACATATGCGGGTTCTGTTTCGCCTTGTCCGGATCGAGACGGGAAAGCGGAAGCATGCAGTGTACGAGCCCTCCCACACCGGCATCCGGATCGTATAACGCCACGCCAATACAAGAACCAAGTGAATAGGTTATGAGGGTGTCCTCCGCGCTCTTGGACACCCGCATCTCGGAAATCCCAACCGTTAACTGCAAGCCGTAACCTCCTCGTTCAACATCAACTTCCCTTGCGTAATGGTACTCCAGGCTGATTGACTACTTCACGTAAATTGAAGGCTTCACCACCTTGAATGGTGATGAAAGCCCGGTAAGGCTCTCAGAATGTCCAACCATAAGGTATCCGCCGGGCTTTAACAGGCGGTAAATTTCCTCAATCAGTCGTTCGCGCGTGGGTCTGTCAAAGTAGATCATGACGTTTCGACAGAAAACCACATCCAGCGGACCTTTCATGGGAAACGGCGGCGTCGACAGATTCAAACGCCGAAACACGAGATACGCCCGCAGAATGTCCTTTACTTCGTACGCAATACTCCCATCGCGATGCGTCTGTTCAAAGTATTTCCGGAGAAACTCCGCACTGATGGTGTTGACCTGTTGCTGTCCATAATACCCGTCCTTGCAACGCTGCAAGGCACGCGTCGAGATATCCGTAGCGAGGATCTTCGCGTCCACATCGCAATCGCCGATCGATTCGGCGACAGCAATCGCCATCGTGTACGGCTCTTCGCCGGTGGAGGCTGCAGCACACCAGATTCGGAATCTGCTCTGTCCCGCGGCTTTCCATTTCGCCAGCAATTCGCCGAGCAGATCAAAGTGGGCCGGCTCGCGAAAGAAACTCGTCACGTTTGTGGAAATGGAATCGATGAGCTGGACGAGTTCCTGTCCCGATGCATCGCGCACAACCGCGTCGTAGTACTCCTCGTATCGTTCAAGCCGCAACTCGCGCATGCGCCTGGATATGCGCGCTGAGACAAGCGTTTCCTTCTGGTCGCCAAGCGAGATTCCGCTCTTGGCATGCACCAGTTCCCGAAATCTGTTGAAGGTCTTGCGCTCCATTTTAAATGTACCAGTCACCCGCCCGAACGTTCATCGTTTTCAAAACGGCGATTTCGCCGGTGCCGGTGTCGAAGGCGATCTTGCGTCCAACCGGGCCCCCGGAATCTTCGGCAATCACGGTGATACGTTTGCGTTGCAACGCCTCGCGCGCAGACGCAAGGTTCTGCTCGCCAAGTGTTGGCGCTGATGCGCCGTCGGGCGCTCCGCCGCCAAGCACGTGCGCGATAAGGTTGTCGCGCTTGCAACCAGCGTCTTCCATCATCTTGAGAAGTGCCGCGATGGCGACGTTTCCGTAGATCGGCGTGGCGTCTGCTTTCGCGCGCGTCCTCGGCTTGATGAAGTGGTTCATGCCGCCAACCTTCGACTTGCGGTCCCATAGGCACACCGCCACGCAACTTCCAACGACGGCGCGGAGTGTCATCGCCTTCTCACTGAAATACACGTATCCCGGCTCAACGTGATACGACTTCCGTCGCGTTAGGCGCATGCTGGTGCCCTCCTCTTGGAGGTAATCACTGTTGGTTGCACGTTCTTCATTTAGCTCGCTGCAGCACTTCCTGAATCTTCGCCACGATAGCACCGGGTTCAAAGGGTTTAATCACATAGTTGTTTGCGCCGGCCTTGAGTGCTTCGATAACCCGGCCCTTCTCTGCTTCCGTAGTTACCATGATAATCGGCATGGTCTTGCCGCTCGCTCGGATCGCGCGGACCGCATCGATGCCAAGCATGTTGGGCATGTTCCAGTCCATGAGCACAAGGTCGTAATCGTTCATAAGAACGGCTTCCACCGCTTCCTTGCCGTCCGCGGCCTGGTCAACCTCCGTGATGTTCGCGCGTCCCAGCGCACCGATAAGAATCTTGCGCATAACGCCTGAATCATCGACAACAAGAGCCCTCATACTCCACGCTCCATTACTGCGGCGTCGTTTCGAATGTGACGCGAAGATTGAATTCGCCAAAATCGCTCGTGAACGGAACCTCAAGCCATACGGCTTTCGATGGATATTGCACGTCGTACTTTTCGCCGAGCACGACCGTAGGCAACCCGAGATCAAGCGGCTTCTCCGAGGCCGTCTTAAGCTTCGCCTTCGCGCTACCCGCTACCATGTTGACGATTTCAGAAACGCCGTCCGAGATGGTTTCGTCGACGGCGTGTACTGTCGTTCCTAGAATCCGGCCGACCATTCCAACGGCGGTGGCAGCGGGAAAGCCAATTGCGACAGTGCCACGCGTTGGCCCGCTGATACCGATGATTGCGGTAATGTCGCGCCGGGCATGATTGCCGGATGACACGCCAATAGCCCCTCGTTCCACTTTTGCTTGAAGCATGGTGCGAAACAACTCATACACTGATTCGATAAACGGGTTGATATGTTCAGCGCGCATGCGCCCCCCAATGCTGCTTTTGAATCCCCACGTTATGCTGTTGCAGCTTGTCTTGTCATGGTGAGGTCTCCCCAAGACAGAACGCGATCAATGTCCAGCAGGACAATGTCTCTATCCCCCACCTTTCCGATTCCAAGTATGAAAACGGCGTCAACGCTACTGCCGAATTCCGGCGCTGGTGCTAATTGGTCATTGGCAATCGAGAGTACCTCGCTCACTTCGTCGACGATAATTCCAATCGCGATACCCTTGGACGCGCCCGCAACCTGCACCACGACGATACAGGTCTTTCGAGTGTCTTCCTGCGACTGCATCCCAAACTTGGCGCGAAGTTGAATCACGGGAACCACATTACCGCGGAGGTTAATCACGCCGTGCACGTGCGCCGGGGTTCGCGGCACCTTTGTCACCGGTAAGAGACCTACGATTTCCTGCACTTTAAGTATGTCGATACCGTAGATTTCTCGATCGAGGAGGAAAGTAAGGTACTGTCCTGCGAGATCGGCAGCTACGATCTCACCGTCATTGTTCTGCTCCGTCTCGTGCACTTCTCGTATCATCCGTTGTCCCTTCGTCCCTTTCGGTATCCGCCACATGCTCAGGTGCTTGTTCAGAGTGCGTCTTAACCTGGCGCGCTAGGCCGCCGACCGGCGTACCCGAGTATCGGATCCTGGACCAGGGTCTACCCCTATTTTCATGATGCCGCTCACATCTAGCACAAGGCCGACGGTGCCGTCGGGCAGAATCGCTGCACCGGCAATTCCCTCAGTGCCTTTCAACGCATCGCCGAGCGAACGGATAACAATCTGCTGCTGACCAATCAGTTCATCAATCAACAGACCAAAGCGCCTGCCCTCGTTTTCGAGCAGCAGCACTATTGCGTCTTGTGGATCGCGAGCGGCGTCTTCGATGGCGAATAGTTCATGCAGGCGAATCAATGGCAATTGATCTTCCTGGAATGTCAGCATTTCTCCTCGGCCGGCAACGGTCGAAATGCACTCGAGTCCGGGTTTTAATGACCGCAAGATAGATAGGGTTGGCACAATGTAGCGTTCGCTACCCGCGCGAATGAGCATACCGTCAATAACTGCATGCGTAAGTGGCAGTCGAATGCTGAATGTGCTGCCTTGACCAGGTTCGCTTCGAATCTCCATTTTTCCGCGCAACAATTCGATGTTTCTGCGAACAACGTCCAAACCTACTCCACGGCCCGAGATGTCGGTAACCTGTTGCGCCGTCGAGAAACCTGGTTGAAAGATAAGGCTGAAGATCTCGCTATCGGAAAACGCGCGTCCCTCTTGCACGAGACCGCGCTCCCGCGCTTTCGCAAGTATGGCGTTACGATCCAGACCACGTCCATCGTCCTCGATATCAATGTGTATGCTGCTACCTTTGTGCGAAGCGCGCAATGTAACTCGTCCCACTGCGGGCTTGCCCACGGCGATGCGATCGGCGGACGAAGCTTCAAGCCCGTGGTCGATCGCATTCCGCACCATATGCATGAG
>CALEZK010000471.1 GCA_937928585.1 uncultured bacterium
CGCCAGAGCCAATGCCGGAAGCAACGCCACCCGCGGAACCCGCGCCATCGTCTTCTCCAACTGCGCATCAAACCTTCGTCCGCGTTTTTGGCGAAGCCATCGTCTTCGATCCGGTGTTCAGCGCGCAGGTTCTAAAAGATACCCCGGGCAAACGCCACTACATCGATTCAAACGTAGACGGACGGCCGGAAGAAGTATGGTTTGTGGACACCGCATTGCGTCACCCGGAAGCAATCAGGCCTGTCCTCGTACGCGTGATCGACGAGGACGGCGATCTTGTCGATGGCGGCGAACCGGACCTCGATAACGACCTCTACGTCGCGGACTGGAAAGGTGACGGCACGATCGACGCCGCGACCGATTACGTTGATCGCGATAAGGATCAGGACATCGCCGAAATGGTGCTTTACCGCGCGGGCGGCCCGCTTGCAGGCGGCGACGAAAACATCATGACGGTCTGGTGGAGTCGCGATCTCGGCGACGACAACCAGCTCTGGCAGCATGTCGGCTACGGTTACGATCTTGCCCTAGCCCAATGGAACTCGCATTTCGGCGGCAGCGAAATGCACTCCGGCTTCATACTCCCTCCCGATGCCACCGAGTGGAAACCCGCCGGCGACACCCCCTTCTTTTTTATGAACCGCGATTCCGACGTCATGAGCGAGGAAAACCTACGCCTCGATACGGACGGCCTCAAGATACTCACCATGCGCCAGAGCTTCGACGCGGATGACGACCACACCATCAACGATCAACATGATTACGACGTCTCGCTCTCCGCGCGCGCCGGGGCAGACGGCATCGCGATTGCCGAGACCGACATCGAGCGCACCGACATTCGCGGCGTGCCCGCAGGACCCTTCCTCCGTTTCGACGCAGCCCAGATCATGTTGCCCGCGGTCATCTGGGACAAACTCCTTCTAACCTGGGACGAGATCGATGACAACGTAGAGGGAGTCGACTACGCCGACCGAAACGAGCGCTGGGAAGGTGTCGTACCGATGAGCCTCGAAGGATTCGACATAATCGGCCCAGGCCCGCACTCCGGCCCTTTCAACAAGCGCTTCGAACTTGCGTCGCAAACCGGCAAGCCGGCGAGCGCGTATTTCCACCCCGCCGATCATCGCATTCATCTCTCCGGCGCAAAGAAATCATGGCTCGACGTCGACGCCAATTACGATCGGGTCGCCGACTTGAAGTACGTCTGCTCCGATTCCGACGGCGATGGCTCCATCGATACATGGAGTATCGACGTTAATGCCGACGGCAAAGAAGATGATACGTGGAAATCAACGGCCGCGGTCAAACCGGTCAATTGGGCGTGGCCGGATATCTTTGCGGTGCAGTCCGCCGAACTCGCCACGCTTCCCGCGGTCCTCTACGCATTGACGCAACGCCTCGAACAGGCCATCACCGCGAAGGGCGCGGACCCCAGCGCAGCTGGCGCTGCGGCCGCTCTGGTGCGCAATGGATTGCGCGCGGAAAACATTGATCCCGCGATCTCGGCAAAACTGATCGCAAGCCCGGAATCCCTGCGCTACTATCTCGACATCGCAAAGGATCTGTATCTCGTTCAGCTCAAAACCCTGCATGACAACGCGGCGCTTTGGCAGGCCGTGTATGAAGCGCGCGGACTGGGCGACTACACAAAAATGCAGTCCCTCATCGAGCAGGAATTTGCGCTCGCGACGCCACTGCCCGCCTACTCCGAATGGCTGACGGCGCGCACCGCGGAAGCCAATCCGAATCCCCGTGTAGGCTCCGCGGTCGATTGGATCCCCGACAGTATCGGTTGGGAATCGGAGTTGATCGCGTATCGCGCCTATTGGGGCCAGATCGATTTCTTCGGAAAGCACGCCCGAAAGCTTGCCCTCGCCGACGCGGCAGTCGACGCGAATAATCAAGTCGAAGCCGCGTGGGGAATGGATTCCCTTCACGTGCGCGACACCAGCGGTCTCGGCGGGGTGACGCTCTACGTCAACAACCAGCCTTTTGCAGTCCGCAGCCCGGGCGGAAATGGTGTTGTCACGTTCGAGAAAAGCCTCGTCGAACAAAACAACACCCGCGCCGTTGTCGAAATGAAGGGATCAAACGTCGGGCCCATTGGCAACGTATACACCGTGCGGCTGCGATTCTCCATCGAAGCAGGTCGCCGCGATACTGCCGTCGAAGTATTGGTCGAAGGCGCCGAAAGCAACGACGTGCTCGAGTTGGGTATAGGCCTCACCAAACTGGCCCGGCAGGAATACGCGCTCGACCCCGCGGCAGGCGTCATGGCCGTATGGGGTTCGCAAATGCCCAGCATCGGCACCATCGGCCTCGGCGTAGTCTTCCCGCCCGACCGATACCTCCGCGAAGGCGAAGTCCCAGGCGAAAACCACATCGTGATCAAAATCGAGCGCGGCGTCCCCCTCACGTACTACATCCAGGCCGATTGGCTCCGCGGCCGAAAATATCCCATCGCGCCAGTAATGGAAAACTGGAACAACGAACTCCACGCACTAGCCGCGGAGAAAGCCCAAAAGTAGTTCGGATTCAAACGAAACCCAGGCACGATCACAAGACCGCGTGACACCCGCGACTCGAGCACGTGCTCCTGCTCAAACCCGTTATCGTCATCGTAACTCATAATCAATCCCCACGAAGCCGAAGGCGAGGAGCCTCCCCACTAATTCTCCAGCTCCAACCCGTAATCGTAACTCGTAATCACTCCCATTCCCTCCAAGGCCACAAGGCAATGGAGATTCGTAGTCGCCCTCATCCCCACTAGACGGAATCCGAAGAGCATTTGCCGATGCGGTAATGTCACCAATGTGCCGAAACTTGACTGTTAACCTTGTCCCGAGACTGTACCGGCTGTGGTGCATGCACCCCCGCCTGCATGGGAAGTGAAACCCCCAACGATTACGATTAAGATGACGAGCACGTAATGGATTGGGAGAGTTTCGTGGATGTGATGCTGCGACTTGCTATGCCGGATGATGCGGATGCTGCGGTTCCTTTGATCTATAGCAGTGGTCCCGCGGTGATTGAGTATATGTTTCGCGTTTGGGATGCGGGCGATGCGATGGCGTGTATGCGGCGGGGGTTTGTGAAGAATTGCGGCGAGTTGGGTCATGCAATTCATACGGTGGCGGTGATTGATGGCGCTGTTGTTGGCGTGGGCACTGCGTATAGCGGCAGGGAGATGCCGGGGTACATGATCGCGGGGACGCGGAATATTTTTGCGTTTTACGGTCTGGTGCGTGGCCTGGGCGTTATGCGGCGCGCGTTGCAGGTTGAACGGTTGATTCAACCGCCGAAGGGGGACATGCACTACGTTGCGCATTTGGGTGTGGCGCCGGAAATGCGGGGGCGCGGGATTGGCGCGTTGCTTGTGAATCATCTTCTGGAAGAAGGGCGGAAGTTGGGCCGATCGGTTGCGGCGCTGGATGTTTCGGTGTTGAATCCACGGGCGCAGGCGTTGTACGAGCGGTTGGGGTTTGTGGTGACGGAGGAACGAAAGTCGACGCTGCGCAACGCGCATGCGACAGTTCCGGATCATCGGCGGATGGTGTTGCCCTTACGGTAGGGCGTATGGGAACGCTGATGGTTGGGGTTTAGTGATTGAGCAGCCAAAGCGGTGTCGCTGTCACCGCTGTCCATATTCGGTTTGGTGTACACTGGTTGCGGGGCCGCGCGGGCTGGGTTTTAGCGCGGCATACTTACCTTCAAAACGGGCCAGATGAACTGTGCGCCTCGGTTTTTTCCGTGTGCGTGGAAGGAGGTCATTGTGAAACTTCGTGGGTCGAAACAAACATGGTCACGCCGGCAGTTTTTGCGATATGCGGGTGTCACGGCGGCGGGGGCAGTTGCCGCGCCGACAATCATTACCTCGAAAGCGTTGGGCGCGGTGGATCGCGCGGCGGCGAGTGAGCGCATCACGATGGGCGTGATTGGATTGGGCGGACGCGGCCGTCATGTGATCGAAGCGTTCATGGCGAACCCCGATGTGCAGGTGATCGCGGTGTGCGACGCAATCGGCGATCGGCGCAAAGCGGGCAAGGCGCAGGTCGATCAAAAGTATGGAAACAAGGATTGCGCGGAACACATCGATTGCAGGGAGTTGCTGGCGCGGAGCGATATCGACGCGGTGCTTGTCGCCACGGGTGACAACGCCCACTCGCCGATTTCGATCCTCGCGGCGCGCGCGGGCAAGGACATCTACTGCGAAAAGCCGATGAGCGTTGCGTTGACGGAATCGCGCGCGGTGTCGGACACGATGAACCGACTCGGAATCATTTTCCAATGCGGAACGCAGCGCCGGAGCATCAGTAACTTCCGGTATGCGGCGTGGCTCGCGCAGAGTGGACGATTGGGTGAGCTGAAGGAACTGCACGCGGAAGAGTACGGCGATTTTCAGAAGTTCAGCTACGAGATACTTCCGGAAGAACCGACGCCGCCGAAGGAAGTGCTCGATTGGGAGGCGTGGCTCGGGCCGGCGCAATGGCGACCTTACAACAAAAAATACATTACCCGCGGATTCTGGGGCACGCACGTCGATTTCAGCGGGGCGGCGATCACGGAATGGGGCAGCCACACGGTTGACCTGTGTCAGTGGGCGAACGGCACCGACGATACCGGGCCGGTCGAGTTTTGGCAGGAGGGCGACCGCTACTGCGCGAAGTATGCGAGTGGCGTGAAGCTGGTGATTCGGCGCGGATTGCGGTTCGGGACGTGTCCGGTGCGGTACGAGGGCACGGAAGGCTGGGTGGAGACGGGCGATTCCGGCGAGATGGAAGCGCACCCGAAGTCGCTCTTGGGTAACCGCGGATTCGAGGGCGGCTATCCGGCGGACAACCACGTGCGCGCGTTTCTGGACTGCGTAAAGTCGCGTCAGCAGACGATTGCAAACGCGGAGGTGGCGCACCGGTCCATTTCCGTTTGCCATGTGGCGAACATTTGCAAGCGCCTGGGCAGGCCGATCAAGTGGGATCCCGCGAACGAGAAGTGTGTTGGCGATGACGAAGCAAACCGGATGCTGTCGCGCGCGTATCGCGAACCCTGGTATCTGTAATGCCGAAGCTAAATCTCGATTCAACGGATCGATTGAATATGGAAAGGTCAAAGTCATGATACGGAACACCAGACACCTTTCGCTTGTGTTTGCCGCGATGTTTCTCGCGCTGAGCGGCGCGGCATTCGCGCAGGGCACACAGACGGAAGACGAGTGTATTGCGATACTCAAGAGTGACGCGGGGTGGCAGCCGAAGTATGAGGCATGCACGCGCCTGCGCCAGATCGGCACCGAAAAATCGATTCCGGCGCTGGCGTCGCTGTTGCATGATGAACGTCTCTCTCACATGGCGCGGTATGCGCTGGAACCAATGCCATATCCGGCGTCCACCGATGCGTTGCGGAAAGCATTGGGCAGAGCAAAGGGCCTGCAGAAAACCGGCATCATCACATCGTTGGGCGTGAAACGCGATGCAAAGGCGACAAAGGCCATCGCGAAGGCCTTGAAAGACAAAGACGCGGATGTGGCGCGCGCGGCGGCGGGCGCGTTGGGCCGGATAGGCACGACGCCGGCGACCTTGGCGCTGTTGAAGGCGCACAAGAGTGCGCCGGAAACGCTTCAGCATGAGATTGCGGAAGGGTTGCTTGCGGCGACGGAACAACTCGTTGCGGATGGAAACGCCAAGTCCGCGTTGCCGGTATTCAGCACGCTTTTGGACGGAGACGCGCCTCAATTCATCAAGCTTGGCGCGCTTCGCGGCCTTGCGCAGGCGGAACCCGCGAACGCGGCTGCCTTGCTGGTAAAACAACTGGGCGGGTCTGACGCGACCATGCGTGACTTCGCGGCGCAAGTTGCTGCGGAAGTGCCCGGTCCGGAGATTACGACTGCGCTTGCCGCTGCGTTGCCATCGATGCCGCCCGCGGGTCAGTCGGCGTTGCTGCGCGGATTGGGCGACCGCAAGGACGCGAGTGCGCGCCCGGCCGTCGTGGCCTCGTTGGCGAGCGGTGATGCCGGCGTGAAGCAAGCGGCAACGAAGGCGCTCACGACCTTGGGCACTTCCGAGGATGTCGGTGCGCTTGCTGCGTTGCTGGCTTCCGATGATGCGGAACTTGCCAACGCCGCAAAACTGACGCTTGCGAATATGAAAGCAGGCGGCGTTGATGCTGCGATCGTTGCCGCGTTGCCGAATGTCGCCGCGGCGCAACGCGCAACCTTGGTGGACATGCTTTCCGAGCGCATGGCGAATGAGGCGGTGCCCGTGGCGATTGCGTCGCTGAACGACGCGGACGCGGGCGTGCGCGCGGCGGGCCTGCGCACCCTGACGAAGCTCGGTACCGCGGCTGAAGCGCCTGTCGTGATTGCGACATTGAAAGGCACGGCGGATGCAAACGAGCGGACCGATGCGTCGAACGCGCTGAACGCAATTTGTTCGCAGGGCGGCGATACGATGTTGCCGATTGTGCTGGAAGGCATGAAGGGTGCCGCACCGGAATCGCGTGCGGTGATCTTGCGGAGTCTGGGACGCATCGGCAGCGCACAGGCGCTGGGATCTGTCGTGAGCGCGTTGGGCGACCGCAATGCCGAAGTTTCCAATGAGGCCGTGCGCGTGCTCGGGGGTTGGCCGACGGTGGAAGCTGCACCGCATTTGTTGAAGCTTGCGCAGGGATCGAACGCGGCACACAAGGATGCCGCGTTGCGCGGGTATGTGCGGCTCGCCGGGACGGAACCCGACGCGGCGAAGAAAGCGGCGATGCTGGCGGATGCATTGGCCGTTGCGAAGAAGCCGGAAGAAAAATGGCTGGTGTTTCCCGCGCTCGGCGCGCTGGGCACAAAGCAGTCGCTGGATACGCTGGTGCCAATGCTGAAAGATCCCGCAGTCAAGAATGAGGCGGCGACGGCATTGATTTCGGCGGCGACCGCGCTTGCGAAGGCCGATGCCGCAAGCAAGCCTGCGGCGGCCGAGGCTGTGGCCGCGGTGCTGGCGGCTTGCGAGGACACCGCGATTCGCGAACGCGCGCAGAAGACGCTGGAGAGCCTCAAATAACCAAGTAATTGGCGCAGGCCGGAACGCTTTTCGTTCCGGCCTGCGCTTTTGCTTTTTTACATGGGGTTTGGCGATCATGCGTCCCTTCTGGGGTGCACGGGGTTGGGGCGGTTACACGCGAGAGGGTTTCATGCAAGAGCAGGAAAAACGCGGAGGGCTATTCGCGTCTCCGAATTACAAGTGGTACATCGTCGGCATGCTATGGTTCATGGCGTTTTTCAATTACGCCGACCGACAGGCTTTGGCGTCCGTACTGCCGCTGATTCAGACCGAATTCGATCTGAACAAGGAACAATTGGGAATGCTCACGGCGGCGTTTGCCTGGGTCTACGGACTGGGCGCGCCGTTTGCCGGCTATGTTGTCGATCGGGTGCGGCGCAAGACGGCGATATTGGCGGGTCTCCATGCCTGGAGCATCATTTGCATGGCGACGGCCGCGTCGACAAAGTTTCCGCATCTCGTAATTTTTCGCGCGCTTGAAGGACTGGGAGAAACGTTCTACTTTCCCGCGTCGATGTCGCTGGTGAGCGATTACCACGGGAAGAAGACGCGATCGCGCGCGATGGGGATTCACCAAACGAGTGTGTATGCGGGAACCATCGGCGGCGGCTTTTTTGCGGGTCTTATTGGTCAGTACTGGGGCTGGCGATGGTCGTTCATCATATTCGGGGCCTTGGGCGTGCTGCTTGGGTTGATTCTCCACAAGCTCGTGCTGGAACCTGAACGCGGCGCGGCGGACTTCGCCGATACGGGAATCAAGACGACCGCGGTATCGCAGGGTATGTC
>CALEZK010000472.1 GCA_937928585.1 uncultured bacterium
TGTCAGTGCCGACCTGGACGCCCGTGCTTGCATCGACCATGACGATGATATTGTCGAGCACCGGCACGGACGCCGCGACCTCGCCCAGAAAGTCCGCGTACCCGGGATGATCTACCATGTGGATGCGGATTCCGTCCCAATCCACGTGGGCGAGTTTCATGCTGATTGTCTGCTTGCGTTGAATCTCTTCTTCGAGATAGTCGCAGACTGTATTGCCGTCTTGAACACGGCCCATTCGGTTGGTTTTGCCGGCGGCATGCAAGACGTGCTCGATAAGCGTTATCTTGCCCGTGCCGCCGTGACCTAGGATGCCTACATTGCGTACCTTCGCTCCGTCGACCGCCATAGCACTGCCCTCCGCACCAAGTGGTTGCGCTCCAGAAGATAGGGCCGCGGCGCCAGCCCGAGCACCCAAAACTCCGCGGCCGGAGATTCGAGTATACAACCGGCGTGTCGCGCTAACAAGTGAATGCCAAATAGTCTTCGACCCGCGATACCCAGGGGCTTTGATACGCCGACGCGTTCGGTCGGCCGAGGGGTGCGCAGCACAAGGGGTTGTGTTACAGTATGAATCGTGAATCGCCGGGCTGGGCTTCCAGGGCTTGCACCGGCGGGTGTGGTGAGGTGGTGAAATGCCGGACGATATGATGTTGAGCCGCGACAACAAGTCGCTGCGCCGCGGTAACCGACGCGCGCCGCGCACGGAGACGTGCCGGCCGTGCCTGGTGTGGCCGAAGGAAGTGCCGGGCGACATCAATCAGGGCGTGATCATCAACATCAATCCTTACGGCATGTGCATCCGGATGCTTGAGCCTCTTGGGCCGGGCACCCCGGTGGTCGTGCAGCTTATGCGTGACGAGGAGTTTCGCGTGCCGCTCTCCGCGCCGGTTGAAGGCATGGTCGTCAGAAATGCCGATGTGCCCGATGGTTTTATGGATCATGGCATCGAGTTGCTGCAGCGCGTGTTGGAACGGAAGGAAACGCGATACATTCCCGTGAGTTCGCGAAATCGCGGAAATGCACGCGGCCCTTCGCGGATGCATACTATCGACTTCAGAATTGGCGATCGTGGCATAAAGCGTACGGAGAGATAGCGTGAAAAACAGTAAGATTCTGGTAGTTGACGACGAACCGGATGTCGTGATGTTTATCGCGCGCGCGCTGAACGGCGAGGGCTATGACGTCATCAGCGCGTATGACGGCATCAGCGCCCTGGATCTCGCGGAGACGGAATCGCCGGATCTCGTTGTATTGGACATTATGATGCCGATGATGAGCGGCTATGAAGTCTGCGAGCAGTTGAAAGCAAATCCCCAGACGCAGCACATTCCCGTACTATGCGTTTCCTCCGCGCATAACCCCAATGCGCGTGAGCGCACGCGGGAAGCGGGCGCGGCGACGCTCCTGTTGAAGCCATTTTCGCCCGCGGAACTGGTTGCGCAGGTGAAGCGACACCTCACGAAATCGCACGAGGCGGTGTAAACGCCGCCGCGCCAGGCTTTTGACCCCTTTTCACCACTGCTGCTATACTCCGCGTCGCGGCGGAGCCTTCCTCGCTTTCGAGATTTGGTTTTCTTCATGGCGGATCGGCGCACTATCGGTGCAGCGGCCGCGTCGGGCACAAGCATGACCCTTGCAAATCGCATCACCATAGGGCGCCTCGTGCTGATTCCCGTGTTCATCGTGCTTGTCATGACGTACACCAAAGATCAGCAATGGTTGCGCTATGCCGCTTTGGCGGTTTTTGCCGCCGCGGCAATTTCGGATGCGGTGGACGGGTTCATCGCGCGCGCGTATAACCAGAAGACGAAGCTGGGCGCGGTGTTGGATCCGCTTGCGGACAAGTTGCTCATCAATCTGGCGCTTGTCTTCCTCGCGGTGAACAATCATCTTGCCACGCCGATCCCCCCGTGGTTTCCGGTTCTCATACTTGGTCGCGACGTGATAATTGTCATCGGCGCGTATCTGATTAACGAATACTTCGGGCCGGTTCGGGCCCGGCCGCAGATTAGCGGCAAGCTGACAACGCTCTTGCAGATGGTGCTGATTTTTGCGGTGCTGCTCGAATTGCCCAGCCGCTTCATCTACGGCACGCTCTACGTCACTCTGTTCGTCGCGGTTTTCTCGTTCGCCGACTACCTCCGCGCCGGCATCAAACAAGTCGGAAATGAGGATCAAGCCTAATGGCGCGTGCATCGAAACTTCCCCTGGTCGCCATTTGCGGCAGGCCGAACGTCGGCAAATCGACGTTGTACAACAGAATTGTCGGACGTCACAGCGCGATCGTGCATGACGAAGCAGGCGTCACCAGAGACCGCGCCTATGGCACGGCGGACTGGGATGGACGCCGATTCCGCGTGGTGGATACCGGCGGGATCGTGGACGAACCGACCGACCCGATCACGCACAAGATGCAGGACCAAGTACGGTCGGCGTTGGACGAAGCGCAGGTGATTGTTTTCGTGATTGACGGTCAGCATGAATTGACCAAGGGCGACTTCGAGATTCGCGACAATCTTTTCCCCCATAACAAGCCAATCGTGCTCGCGGCCAACAAATTGGACAACCCGAAGCTGCGCGAGAACCGGACCGAGTATTACGTGCTCGGCCTTGGCGATCCCATCGCCATATCCTCGGGACACGGCCTGGGTATCGAGGACCTCGTCAACGAAATTACGAAGCACTTGCCGAAAACCTCCCCTCCGGAAGAAGAACCGGAAACGCGGGCTATTACAAAGGTCGCGGTGGTTGGAAAACCGAATGTGGGCAAGTCGTCGTATGTCAATGCCATTCTCAATGAGGAGCGCAGCATTGTCGACAATACGCCGGGCACAACGCGGGACGCCATCGACATCGAGTTCAAGTGGAAAGAGAAAGACTATCTTTTCATCGATACCGCGGGATTGAGGAAGAAAGCGGGCATTCGAAAGGACGTCGAGCGTTTCAGTGTTTCTCGTTCACTTCGTGCGGTGCGCCGGGCGGATGTGTGCCTTGTGTTAATCGATGCGAAGGAAGGGATCTCCGAGCAGGACAAGCGTATCGTCAATTATATCGTCGAACAGGGCGCGGCGATGATTCTCGTCT
>CALEZK010000473.1 GCA_937928585.1 uncultured bacterium
CTGATCGGCCACCGGCGCCGCCGCTGGCGACACGGCGATGCCCCCGGCCTGCAGGATCTGATGGGCGGGCAGATCGCCGCCTACTCGAAAAAAATGAAAGAACTCGGCATACGAGAGACCGCGGACAGGCTTGTCCGAGGGTTCCAATCAAAGACGCCCCCGCCCCTCGCAAAGCTCAGCCTCCGGCTTATGCTATCCAGTTGGCCCCAAAAACTCGGAGCGTTGACCAAACGCCCCCCCGTCATTAACATTTACGCGACAAACCTGAAGCTGCCCGAGAGCGTATTCTATCTCGGAGAACGGCGCATGACTGGCTTTACCCCCTTGGCGCCGCTCGTGCCGAATACGGGTATTACCTTTGCTGGGATGAATTACGATGGCCGAATTCATATCGGTGTAACCGCCGATGCAGTCTCAATGCCAGACGTGGAAGGATTTGTTGCCAAGCTAAACCAGGCCCGCGACGATCTTCTGGCGGCTGTAGGGGAGGAAGTGACCTCGGCCACGAGTTCGCATTGATGGTCGCAATGCGGCATATTGAGCATGACTTGTTCCACACCACTTGCGCCAAAGTGCGGGGCGCAGCAGCGTGAACGCAGTACTCATTCAACCGGATCAACTCAGCGCGACTTCTGCTTTGATCAAGAAGGCGTCCGGTGAAAAAGCACTTGTGGTTTTGATCGAAGACACGAGCGTTCTCACGGAGTTGCCATTTCACAAACAGCGTCTCATCTTCTTGCTTGCGGCGATGCGGAGTTTTGCGGAAGAACTTCGCCAGCGCGGCTACCGCGTGTCGCACCATCGTCTATGTGGCGATCCAGTTGCGGCATTAACGAAGACTTTTGCACAACACGGCATCACGCGCGTGACGTTAATGCGCGCGGCGAGCCATGGCGTAGACGAGCGGTGCAAGGGGTACATCGAGCGGGCCGGGGCTGCTGTTGATTTTGTGGAGAACGACATGTTCATCAGCGCGCGCTACGCATGCGGCACCGCGCCGAAACGAGAGAAACGGTCGCGCATGGAGCCATTCTATCGCGCGATGCGGTTGGCGACGGGGATATTGATGGACGCTGGCGCACCAGTTGGCGGCCAGTGGAACTACGACGCCGCGAACAGGAAACCACCCGCTGCGGATATGGAGTTTCCGCCCGCCCTTCAGTTCGAGCCGGATGCGATTACGCGCGAGGCGATCGCGGATGTGCAAAAACATTTCGCCGGGCACTATGGCTGCGCTACGCCTTTTGGCTGGCCGGTTACCCGCGGCCAAGCGCAGGAATTGCTCGACGACTTTGTGCGCACGCGCCTGGAGCACTTTGGAACTTTTCAGGATGCTATGGTCGACGGCGAAGACGCGATGTTCCATTCCCTTCTTTCTGCATGTCTGAATGTGGGGCTGCTCGACCCGGAAGCAGTGTGCCGGACGGCTGAGTCCGCATATCGGAGCGGAGCGGCACCACTCAACTCTGTTGAAGGATTTATTCGCCAAATCCTTGGTTGGCGCGAGTATGTTTATCAGTTCTACCGCGCGAATATGCCGGATTACGACCGCAAGAATTATTTTGACGCCGACCTCCCGCTGCCGAAGTTTTATTGGGACGGCCAAACCCGCATGCGATGTGTTTCAGAGTCAGTGCGGCCGGTTCTGCAGCGCGGGTTAAGTCACCATATTCAGCGCTTGATGGTGACCGGCAATTTTGCGCTGCTCGCGGGGGTGAATCCGGATGAGGTGAACCGCTGGTATTGGCTGGGCTTCGTCGATGCGTGGCACTGGGTTGTAACGCCTAACGTGATCGGTATGGCGCTGTTCGCGGATGGCGGACTCATGGCATCGAAGCCCTACGCGGCGTCGGCCAATTACATCAACCGAATGAGCGACTATTGCGCAAAGTGTCCTTACAATCCGCGGGCAACGCTGGGTGCAATTGCTTGTCCGTTTAATGCGTTATACTGGGACTTCCTCGAACGCAACCGGGAGCGTCTGCAGCAGAACCCGAGGCTATCATTGTCTTACAAAAATCTCGACCGAAAAACATCGCAGGAACGCGGAGCCATTCGTGATCGGGCACGTGCACTCCAGACGGCGCTGCGCTCGGGTGAAGCGCTATGACCCACGCAGGACGTTCGGCGAAGTCCGCCCGATGCATGAAAGGGTTTAAGGCAGCCCTTAGCACGAAAGTTTGCGTGGGTTGCGGACTTCCCTTTGCCTGGAGAAAGCGTTGGCGCCGATGCTGGGACCAAGTCCTGTACTGCAGTGAGAAATGCCGCCGCTCACCGCGGCAACGCCACGTCGCCAACGATATCGCCTGCGACAATCCCGGTCGGACGAATGCGGAAAGCGCCGGATGAAGCCTATGCCACAGAGCCCAATTTCCGTCCTCGTTACGGGTGCTACCGGATATGTGGGGGGTCGGCTCGTAGGCAGGCTGCAAACGCGCGGTTACCGTGTGCGCTGCATGGCGCGAGATCCTAAACGCCTCGAACGGCGCGTGGCAGCCAACGTCGAAATCGTTCGCGGCGACGTGTCGCAGCCGGAAACCTTGGACGCTGCACTTGCGGGCATTCATACCGCATTTTACCTTGTGCATGCGCTCGCGTCCGATAGCGACTTTGAGACCGCGGAGATCGAAGGCGCGCGGAACTTCGCGACCGCCGCGAAGAATGCCGGCGTTCGGCGCATCATTTATCTTGGAGGTTTGGGCGACACCCGGCACGTGGAATCGGCGCACATGCGCAGCCGGCACGCGGCGGGCGATGCGTTGCGCGCGTCCGGTATCGCCGTTATCGAATTCCGCGCATCAATTATTATCGGCCCAGGCAGTCTGTCCTTTGAGCTGATCCGAAGCCTGGTGCGCAGATTGCCTGTGATGATTGTGCCGCGGTGGGTGCGTGTGAAGGCGCAGCCGATCGCGATCGACGATGTGCTCGACTATCTCGTGCACGCGATCGAAATCGACGTTGCCCAGTCGAAGGTGTATGAGATCGGCGGACAGGAACAACTGTCCTACCTCGACCTGATGAAGTGTTACGGGGAAATCGTTGGTTTACGGCGACTTTACATCAACGTACCGTTCCTGACGCCTTGGCTGTCCAGCCTGTGGCTCAATCTCGTGACACCGATATTTGCAAAGGTGGGACGAAAACTTATTGACAGTATTCGTGTTGCCAGCGTGGTTCGAGACCCGAGCGCGTTACAAGATTTCACGGTGCGACCCGTTGATGTGCGCGAGGCCATTCGCCGGGCACTGGACGAAGAGGACGCGCTGTTCCGGGAGACGCATTGGTCCGACGCCTTGTCGAGTTCGACGGATAAACCCACGTATGGGGGTCAGCGCTTTGGCTCACGAATTGTCGATTCGCGCGCCATCGAGGTGGACGCCCTGCCGGAGCGCGTTTTTGAATGTATCGAACGGATTGGCGGGCCTAACGGCTGGTATTACGGCGATTGGCTCTGGCAGATTCGCGGGTTCCTGGATCGCATGGTCGGCGGCGTGGGCATGCAGCGCGGCCGCCGAGATCCGAATACTCTTCGCGTGGGTGACATCGTCGATTGCTGGCGTGTGGAAGCGATTGAGCGACCAAGCAAGCTGTTATTGCGCGCGGAGATGAAAGTTTTTGGCCGCGCATGGTTGCAGTTTGAAGTTGATCGGCGTGACGACAGGACGGAGATTCGAC
>CALEZK010000474.1 GCA_937928585.1 uncultured bacterium
GTTGGTAGAGTGCAACCTTGCCAAGGTTGATGTCGCGGGTTCGAGTCCCGTCTCCCGCTCCATTTTTTATTTTGGGCCGTTAGCTCAGTTGGTAGAGCAGGTGACTCTTAATCACAAGGTCGCAGGTTCGACTCCTGCACGGCCCACCATCTTTCCTTATTCTTCGGCGCAGCTTGATGCGCCACCAATCACAGCCGCAGTGTTTTGGCAATGCAGGGATAGACTCCTTATTGGTTAAATCTTGTCTACCGTAAATCTCCCTTTCTGTTCATGAGCCGCGTTGCCCGAATTCTTGTACCTGGGTTTGCCAATCACATCATGTAGCGGGGACCCGCCGCGCTTACCTGCGCTTTTTCCGGCAGTACACCGACCGGCACGGCCTGGCGATGTGGACGTATTGCCTCATGAGCAACCACATTCACCTCGTCGCGGTTCCGCAGCGCGCGGATTCTCTTGCCCAGGCGCTGCGCGATGCACACACGGAGCACGCGATGCGGTTCAGCACCATCACGCGGCGATTCGGTCACGTGTGGCAGGGCCGGTTTTATTCGTGCCCGCCGGACGAATCGCACCTGTGGTCGGCAGTGCGTTACGTTGAGCCCAACCCTGTGCGCGCGCGCGCCTTCTGTCCCGTGCCAAAAACTGTGTCATCCCTTCGTTCTGGCGCCACGATCCTTCTACGAAGCTTCACGATATTGAGACTGTGTGGCAATTGTCCGTACAGAATGGTATAACCTATTCCAGCTTGGAGCGACTATGGGAGCTGGAAAATGAGCGCGACGCGACTTGATATCCGGTTGAAGCCGGACACGAAGGATTTGATTCAGCAGGCGGCGGAATTGCGCAATGAGACGTTGACGCAGTTTGTGTTGTCCACGCTTTCGGAGGCGGCGGAGAAGGTTGTGGCGGCTCATGAGCGATCAGTGTTGTCTGATCGGGATCGGGATATGTTCCTGAAGTTGCTGGATTCTTCGCCAAAGCCCAACAAAGCTTTGAAGGGCGCCGCGGCGCGATACGGTAAGCGTAAGACCGGGTGAGTTGGGTTGTTGAAGCATTGTCCGGGGACCATGTTCGGGCGGATTTTTCCTGCGGCCATGGTCAATTGGACGAATATTTGCAGAAACACGCGGGGCAACACGCCCGCAAGGACATGGGCCGTACTTTTGTTGCGGTGCGGCCTGGTGAGCAACGTGTCTTAGGGTATTACACGCTGTCAGCCTCCTCAGTAGAATTTCTCCATGCGCCAGTGGCGTTGCAGCGAAAGCTGCCCCGGTATCCTTTGCCAGTTGCCTTGGTGGGAAAATTGGCGGTGGATCGTTCGGTGCAAGGGGAGGGCCTCGGCGAGTTTTTGCTGATGGATGCGCTTCGCCGCATCGTCGAAGTCTCTGGGCAGATGGCGGTGCTGGCTGTAGAGGTACATGCGCTGGATGAACAGGCCAAAAAATTCTATCTGAAATATGGCTTCCAGCCTTTTCTAGATCGGCCTTTGCATCTGTTTCTTCCCGTGGCAACCATCAGGCAATTGTTTTAATAACGTTCCTCCGGCACCCTCCTGCATTTTTCCCCTCATCAAGACATAAATTGATGCGCAACATCTTGCGGCATCACTGCCCGCCACTTGCTTTGGTTATCGGATCCATGGCTCGTGCATGTGAAGTATCCGGGTTAGGGTGTTGCGTTGGCGCAATGTTCGAGGGCTTCGGCGAATTCTGTGATGTTGGCGAAGCGGCGGTTGAGGGGGACGACGGATCGTTCGATGACGTTGCGGGTTTCGCGGGTGAGGCCGGGGTAGGGGAATTTGCCTTCGAGTGGTTTTGGGATGGTGCGTTTGGTGAGGAGTTCGAAGAAGACTACACCGAGCGAGTAGAGGTCGGCGCGGGGGTCTACTTTTAGTATGTCTTCGCGTTGTTCGGGGGCGGTGTGGGAGCCCTTGCCGAGCGCGAAGCGCCATGGGGGATCGTAGTGCAGGGCTTTGGAGATGCCGAAGTCGAGCAGTTTCACGCCGAACCTGCCTACCATGATGTTTTCGAGGGATACGTCGCAATGCACCATGGTCTCGTGCGCGTGTTGGAGCGCGGCGCACAAGGCGCGCATGATTTTTACGGCTTCGTCGAGTGGGCGCGGGCCGCGCCTGCGGAGGTGTTCGAGCAGGGTAACGCCGTCGATGTATTCCATGGTGAAGTAGAGTTGGAGGTCTTCGCGCCGAATGTCGTATACCGCGACGATGTTTTTGTGGCGCAGTCGTCGCGCAAGCATGAGTTCGTGTGTGAGGCATGCGCGGGACATGGGGTGCGTGAGGCAATCCGGCCGGATGATTTTCAGGGCGACGTGTTCGTAGGTGATTTTGTCGAGCACCTGGTAGACGAGTGCCATGCCGCCTTTGCCGAGCAGGCGAACGACTTCGAATTGATTGGAGAAGACGTGGCGCGGGGGAAAGGCGAGGGTGGGGCCGGTGTCGCGCGGTAGTTCGGGCGGCGCTTCGGCGCCGCGCGGTTTGGACACGGTCCACACAGGCTGTTGCTGCGTTGTGTTGTCCGCGTTGGTTTCCACCGTATTCCTATTCGTGCCCGCTGCGCAAGGCAGTGACCGCTGCGTGGTTGGGCGCTCCCCCGAAAACAGGATCGTGAACTGGGATTTGCGGCGCGCTTTTGTCCCCCGCGCACCGCAACGATCTTCATGATACGTATGAAGTTAATGGGGAATCAACCCCTTGGGCGGATCGTTGAGCGCGGTTTATCGATGCTAGGCGATCAGCGCGGGCACGATCTTGCCGTGGACGTCGGTGAGACGGAAGTCGCGGCCTTGGAAACGGAACGTGAGCTGCTCGTGGTCGAGACCCAGCAGGTGCAGAATCGTGGCTTGCAGATCGTGGATGTGGACTGGTTCTTCGACTGCGCGGTAACCGAGTTCGTCCGTGGCGCCGACGTTTCCGCCGCGTTTTACGCCGCCGCCGGCCATCCATATCGTGAATGAATGTGGATGGTGATCGCGCCCGAGATATTTTGAGCCATCGCGTTCTTCGTTCATTGCGGTGCGCCCAAATTCTCCGCTCCAGATGACGAGCGTATCTTCCAACATGCCGCGCTGCTTGAGATCTTTGATCAATGCCGCGACTGGTCTGTCCATCATCTGGCATTTCTTGGGAAGGTGCGTGACGATGTCGTCGCCAGGGCTGGTGCCGTGCGTGTCCCACCCCCAATCGAAAAGTTGCGTGAAGCGCACGCCGCGTTCTGCGAGTCGCCGCGCGAGCAGGCAGTTGTTTGCAAACGAGGATGCGCCGGGTTCGGCGCCGTACATCGTGCGGATATGTTCCGGTTCGCTGGCGATGTCCATCACCTCCGGCACCGAAATCTGCATGCGAAAAGCCAACTCATACTGCGCGATGCGCGTGGCGATTTCCGGATCGCCGGCAACCGCAAGGTGCTGCTCGTTCAGGCTTCGCAATGCGTCCAGGCTTCTCCTGCGCACGGTGCGATCCATGCCGGATGGATCTGAAACGTATAGCACGGGGTCGCCTTGCGTTCTGCATTGCACGCCCTGATAGACCGAAGGGAGGAATCCGCTGCCGAACACGCTCTTGCCGGCATCCGGCGTATTGCTGCTGACCAGCACCATGAAGCCGGGCAAGTCGTGGTTCTCGCTGCCGAGCCCATAGCATGCCCAAGAACCCATGGAGGGACGCCCGGGACGCGGCGCGCCCGTATGAAGAAATAACTGTGCCGGCGCATGGTTGAACTGGTCGGTGTACATCGAGCGCACGACCGTTACATCGTCGACGATCTCGCTGAAGTGCGGCAATAGCTCGGAGACCCAGGTGCCGGCTTGGCCATGCTGCTTGAACTGATACGGGGTGCCCAGGATTTTCGGATGGCCTTTAATAAACGCAAAGCGCTCTTTTTCCATCAAGGAATCGGGACACGGCTGACCGTTTAGCTCGTTGAGCTTCGGCTTGTAGTCGAAGAGGTCCTGCTGCGGCGGACTGCCCGCAAGGTGGATATATATGACGCGCTTCGCGCGCGGCGCGAAGTGGGGGAGATCCGCCGGCGCCATTGCCGCAGCCGCGCGCCCTTGAAACAACAAGCTGGCCGCGGCCGCGCCCAACCCACCCGCGCAAGAACTGAGAAAATGCCGTCGCGTGCGCAGCCGGTGCTGTTCCATCCAGGCTTCTGTATGTGCGTCCATGCCGCAGCACTCCTACGTCTTGTTCAATACTTCGTCGAGGTTCAACAACACATTGCTCACAACAGTCCAAGCGGCAGCATCTGCCAAATCGATTCCACTCGGCAGCGGCCCAATTGGATTGCACGCCATTTCGTTTGCCGCATCCAGGTTCCCGCGGTAATGCGCGAGTTCGGACTGGTATAACCGAATCAAGTGCGCGATCTCTTCCGGGGTTGGCTCCCGGCTTGTCGCGGCGACAAAACCGTATTTCGCACGCTGTTCAACGGTCGCATCCGGCAACTGCGCCATTCTGCGCGCCAGCGATTGCGCCGCCTCTACATATACCGGATCGTTCAGAGTCACAAAGGCCTGCAGGGGCGTGTTCGTGCGTATGCGCTGCGAGGTGCAAACTTCGCGAGATGGCGCGTCGAACGCCACCATGGACGGATACGGACTGGATCTGCGCCAAAACGTATAGAGGCCCCGCCGGTGCCGATCTGCCCCTTCACTGGTGACCCATTTGTCAGAGCTGTAGACCAGCATCCACACGCCCTCGGGCTGTGGCGGCATTACGGACGGACCGTACAATTGTTTGTTCAACAGACCGCCGATCGCCAAGGCCTGATCGCGAATAGTCTCCGCTTCGAGTCTGAATCGTGGTCCGCGCGTGTAAAATTTGTTGTACGGATCGCGTTCCAGTACTTCGGGGGTGACTTCCGAGGTTTGACGGTAGGTTGAAGAAGTCACGATAAGCCGGCAAAGCTCCTTCATACTCCAGTCTCGCGCCATGAATTCAATGGCGAGCCAGTCGAGCAAGTCCGGATGAGTCGGCAGATCGCCCTGCGTCCCGAAGTCTTCCAGAGTTGCGACAATGCCCGCGCCAAAGAATTGATACCAGTGCCGATTCACGGCCACGCGCGCGGTCAATGGGTTCTCCGGCGATACGAGCCACTCGGCAAGGCCCAACTTGTCCATCCGCGCGGATTCCTGCATGCGCGGAAACACCGCAGGCACCGCCGCCGCGACCTCTTCGCCCGGTGTCAGGAAACTGCCGCGCTCGAAAACGCGCGTTTTTCTGCGCTGATCCGCCGCCAGTTCCCGTAGTACGGGCGTCTGCGGAATCGAAGCCTCCAGATTGTTTCGTTCCACACGAAGCGCCGCGAGTCGATCGCGAATCGGCGCGAGTTCGGGCGCGATTGCAGCGAACTGATCTTGCAGAAGTTTGGAATCTTCGTCTGTTCGCGCGTCTTTTGCCTTGCCCAGAGCGGCCATCACGTCCGGCGGCAAGGTCTGCGCGTTCATCGTGAAGTAGAAAGCGTGACCCGCGCCCGAATTCACAACGCTTAGCACAAGCGTGTTCTCGCCCTGCGCCAGCGTGGCCTTCACTTTGTTCTGGTCCGGCGCGGCAGATCGCGTGGTCGCGTCTTTTGCAATTTCGTTGCCATTGAGCGAAAGCGCGAAGCCGTCATTGCTTCCGATGGAGAATTCGACCTCCCGCGCCTCCGGAGAGCTGATCGTCCGCTTCAGGAATGTAACCCCCGCCTCGCCTTCATGAAGCTGATGCACGGCTCCATCGGCGAACTGTGGTTGTGCTTGCCAATCGGTTGGCGCAGCACCC
>CALEZK010000475.1 GCA_937928585.1 uncultured bacterium
GCACGCAACCCACGCTTCCTCACCCCCGTCGAAACCTGGTCGCCCCCACAGGGTGTCGAATGGCCCAGTGATCAGTTCGGGAGCCACGAAACGTGACTATGTTCAGCTATTATTATGCCATATGCGTACCTGAATTGCTTGATTTTGGGAAATTCGCTAAGCGCATTGGGACTCGTAGCGTTCGGGGAGTGCAGAACGAGTTGTGTGGCAAGGGTTTAGCCAGGTTTCTTCGAACGCTTTCACTGTAGGGCCGTTAAGCGTCGCCGGTATAGTGTTTTGGTAAATCTTTCAAACTGCTTCTCGTTTGCACGGTGCGCATGGGAAATTTGTTGCCGATCGAGACTTCGGACTTTCTCATGAGCGTTTCTCACCGCGTAAAAGTGTCGTATCGCCTTTTGAATAGCTGCAACCGGTGAAGAACGCGGGTTTTAGGAGAATGTCTCGGATGGTCAGGCAAAGGTTACCCTTACGCCGCGGATTATCTTCAGAATTGGGTACGATTGGCTGGCGTCGCATCATGAACGTATGGCGTGGATTTTGAACTACGATGAGGTAGAATAGAGAAGATTCAGTGGGGAAACGGGGGTTAGGGGTACGGTATCCCTCAATGGCGCACTTGGGGCGCGCAGCAAGCTGCATCGCATGAAACGATTCGCGATGTCATTTCGTTCCATTCGGATTCAAGTCGTATAGGTAAGTTGTTTTTACCATGCGGCTCCTTGCGAAGGAGCATGTGGAATCGCGTTGGGCGGTGGAACACACGGTTTTAGAGCAATTCGCTGCGTAAACGTTTCGACTGGATCTGGATTACGTAGTGGCGCGAACTTAACTTGAGTAAAAGGGGTTTTGCAATGAATTGGGGTTCAATCAAATTTGGTTTGGGGTCGTGGCGCAATTGCCGGGGCATCGGGGTTGTGCTTGCAGGTGTATTGCTCGCGTACGGAATCGCGGGGTGTGCTTCAACGAGTCAAGCGCGGAAGGTGGAGACGTCGGGTTTCCTCGGCGATTACTCGGCGCTTCGGATGGGAACTGGAGAGCAGGCGCAGCTTGTTTACATCGACCCCAGTGCCAAGTTTAAGAAGTACACCAAGATATTGATGGATCCGATTGTGGTTTATGCCGCCGATCCGGACAGCGGCCTGCACAAGATTCCCGCAGAGGAATTAAAAAGCATTATCGATTACCTGGACGCGACCGTTCGCGAGCAGTTGATGTTTGACTATGCGTTCGTCGACAAACCCGAACCGGACGCGATGCGGCTGCGGATTGCGATTACGGAAGCGAAAGGAGCGCGCGTGCTCTTGAGCGCGGCATCGACAGTAACGCCCGCGGGCTTGGCGCTGAACGGCATCAAGAAGGGCGTCACAGGCGCCAGCACTGGGGTTGGGGAAGCGTCGTGCGAAATGGAGATCCTGGACAGTGTGACCAACAGACGCTTGGCAGCGGCTGTCGATAGCCGCGTCGGGGGTAAAGCGAACAGCTTCAGCAAGTGGGAAGGCGTTAAGGACGCTTACGACTTTTGGGCGCAGCGTCTCCGCACGCGCCTTGCCGAACTGAGAACCCAGTAAGCCACATTAGCACGCGGATCATTACAGATGATTGCCAACAGGATATCGACGTTGCGGTATGCATCAAGCAAACGACAGTTTTGGGCTTGCATTTGCACCATTGTGATACTTACGGCGTTTGCCGAACTCCGGTTGCGTTCCGAGTCGGACAGTTTGCTCATAACAACCGTGAACGCGGCTGCACTCTCGACTGGGACCGCTGCGCCTTTTTCTCCGACGGTTAGCAACCCGGTAACAGCGCCCGGTTCGCCACCCCCTGGAATGGTGTGGATTCCGGGTGGAGAGTTTTCGATGGGCAGCGATAATGCGAATGAATCGCTATGTGAGCTGCCGGGTGTTACCGCGGACGCGCAGCCAATTCATCGGGTTTCGGTGGACGGCTTCTGGATGGATGCAACAGAGGTGACCAACGAACAGTTCGAGCAATTCGTGAAAGCCACCGGTTATGTAACGATTGCCGAACGGGCTCCGAGTAGAGAGGAATTTCCTGGCGTACCCGTGGAGCAGCTCGTAGCCGGTTCCGTGGTTTTTACGCCGTCGCGGCAACCAGTCGCTTTGAACAATCTGTATCAATGGTGGCGCTACCAGCACGGCGCGAACTGGCGCCATCCCGACGGTCCGCAGAGCAATTTGGACGGCCGGGAGAATTATCCGGTGGTGCATATTGCCTACCCGGATGCGGAGGCTTACGCGAAATGGGCGGGCAAGCGCTTGCCTACGGAGGCGGAATGGGAGTTCGCGGCCCGGGGCGGTGTCGCTGGCGGATTGTACCCGTGGGGAAACGACTTGACACCGGGCGGTAAATGGATGGCGAACATCTATCAAGGGCGCTTTCCGCAGGAGGGTGGCGACTCGGGTGAAGATGGTTTCAAAGGCGTTGCGCCTGTGGCGCAATTTCCGGCGAATGGATACGGACTTTACGACATGGCGGGGAATGTCTGGGAGTGGTGCTGGGA
>CALEZK010000476.1 GCA_937928585.1 uncultured bacterium
CGCCCCACCTGATACTGCGTCGTAGCAATTGCACCCCGTGGATAGTTCGTTGTTATGAACTGAACCAAGGCAACGTCGCCTGCGTTTTCATCGTTGTTAAGGATCTGGCCGAGCCTCGGCGCTACAGCCAGGGTTAAAAGCGCGCCCACAATCATGCAAACCATCCCCAGTGTCCGCTTCTCGCTAAACCGTACCCGCAGCGAGTGCGCAAGCAGGGCCCCCAGAAAAATCGCGCCCAGTGCCAAACTATACCAAAGATATCGCGGATGAGAAGCGGTCGTAAAAAAGCACCACCAATACCAATTCAACCCCGCGAACAAAGCCAAGAACAAAAGGGCAGGGGAGTGAGAGGACAGCGAAAGTAATGCAGTCATCCCGACAATGCCAATCCCAAGGAACAGAACGGTCGCCAGCGGCTCGCCCGCCGAAAGTCGCATCAATCGACGTGAGTCCCAATAGTAAGTTGTGCTGGTAAGTTGCCAACGAAGATCCGGACGCGCCTTGCGCCACGTCGCCAAACACCGCGGCAGTCATCACCCAAGCCGATAGTATACCGACTCCCATAACTGCGGGAACAACTGCATGCTTCACTTTTATCCGCCGCATCCCCATGCGATCATGCAACCACATTCCCAACGCGGGCCAAAGCGCGATCACAAGAAACGTCTTAGTCAACAGCGCGCAACCAAATAACACGCCGCTCAGCAGCAGCGGAAGCACGGTGGATCGGCGCTCGAGTGCCGTCTGCCATACCAAAGTGCCCAGTAACAAGAATGACAATGCGGGCACTTCCCCGTATAGGGTTCGCGATAGATAAAGTGATCCAGGGGCGGCAAGCAAAATTGAGACGCTCGCAAACGCGGGCAACTCGCCAAAGTTCCTCCGAACCAGCAAATATGTCGCAACGGTCAAGAACAGATAACACGCGGCCATGACTCGTCTGCCGCCGGCGATCGGATTCTCACTCACCGCGATTCCCGCTGCAACGGGTATCAGAACGGTCGGCCCGACACTGTCATAACGATCAAAACGGACAAATCCGGACGAAGGCTCCCCAGAAGCATATACCCCATGCTTTGCAAGGTTTCTCGACACGATGAGGTGATGGGATTCATCCGGTTCGACATGAGGAAACCGTTCCAAACGAATCATCGTAATTACGCCCAACAGCGCAAGTATTAAAAGGAGCAAAATGACCTCAGGCCTCCGCGCTGCCGCTGACCTGTGCGTGCAGTGCTCTTGAGGCGGGGGCAAATCCAGCCGTATGCGTCGAAGTCCGACAACGCACCCAACCGCAACGCCGGAGAACAGAACCAGGCGAATCCAGAGCTTGGGGATGGATGCGGCACCCGGGATTGTGTCGTTCAATCCGTAAAAAATTAGCAGCACCAGAGATGCAGAAGCCGTGAAGCCTGCACAGACAAATACCGTCAGCAGGAAAGCCACCCACAAGCGCAAACCGAAACGAGTGGTACTCTCTTCGCGCGTGTGCTCATTCATGCCAATCGACCGTCGAAAGTGTTGTGAGCCATGTCCCCCCGGCAGTTCATCCGCTCGCGTGCCTTACCCCACCAGTCGAATTGGACGCGCATTCGACAACGTGGGATAATGCAGTATTCATCGGGAGAATGGTAGTGTCGGACAAGGGACTTTTCCTTCAGAACGTAATAGCCGTGATCTGGGATTTCGACAAGACCCTGTCGCCGCACTACATGCAAAAACCCCTCTTCGACGCCTATGACATCGATGAACAGTTGTTCTGGGACGAAGTAAACGCCCTTCCCGACTACTACAAACGCGCGGGTATCACCGTCCAACGCGACACCTGCTACCTGGGCCACCTGCTTGCCTACGTGCGAGAAGGGCGTATGCCCGGACTCAATAACGCAAAACTGCGTGCATTGGGCGCCGATGTCGTCTTCTTTCCTGGAATTCCTGAGTTGTTCATCTCCATGAACGATCATTTCTCTCATGAAAAGTACGAGGAACACGACATCAGGCTCGAACACTATGTCGTAAGCACCGGTCTTGTAGAAATGATCCGGGGCTCAAAAGTCGCCAGGTTCCTCGAAGGAATTTACGGCTCGGAATTCATTGAAGAACCCGCCCTCCCCGGCTACGACCTGCGCTCCACTCCCGGTGCCGGCCTCGTCAGCCAAATCGCAGGCTTTCTCGACAATACCACGAAAACCCGCGCGCTCTTCGAGATCAACAAAGGCGTGAACAAGGAATCGAGCATCACGGTGAACGATTCAATTCCCGAAGACGAACGCCGGGTGCCATTTAAGAACATGATCTACATTGCGGACGGACCAAGCGACATTCCGTCGTTCTCCGTCGTGAAAAAACATGGCGGGCAAACCTGTGCTGTCTACGACGCCGCCTCCGAGAGGGATTTCAAACAGGCCCTCGCCCTTCAGGAGAATGGCCGAGTATCTTCCTATGGACCCGCCGACTATCGCGAAGGCACCCAAACCTACCGCTGGCTCATGAATCACACCACGCGCATCGCCGACAGAATGATAGCGGAACGCAAGAAAACCCTCATCAGCAAAGTTGGCCGTGGCCCGACCCATGTAGACGACGCGTCCCAATAATAGCCATCAAAGCAGAACCGGGAAGGGTGGGCGTCCTCGCGCGCCGCAGTCCACACCAACAGCGGTCACTTTCGCCAGCCACAAAACCACATCATTTCACATTCTAAAATCCGTGCGATTTGCGCGTTCTGTGGACGAATTCCCCATCACGCCTCTTCAATCCTGCAACGCCGGAATCGCTCCTGCAATTGCGCAAAAGATAACTCCGCCAGCGAATGCACAACCAAGTCCGCATGCCCCCACTGCAATGGCGCCGTCACGCGGTTCGGCACTGCAACAGCAAATACCCCCGCGCGCTTTGCCGCAAGCACGCCATTAGGCGAATCCTCAAAGACCACCGCCCGTTCCGCGCACACCCCCAACGTTTTCAACGCGAGACAAAAAAGATCCGGCTGCGGTTTTGCATGGTGTACTTCCTCCACGGTATGCACCGCCCGAAACCGTTCGAAAATACCGAGCCGCTCCAGATGCCCACCTACCCAATCACGAGTCGCGCTCGACGCCACGGCAACAGGAATTCCAAGCGCCTCCGCGTCATCAAGGTATTGCGTGACACCCGGACGCAAGGATTCCGCCATGACCAATTCATGAAATCGCTCGCGATGCTTCGCCCGAAGTGCATCACCGCATACGCTTCTTCCGCATAGCGCCTCAAGATGCGTAATCGGATCAAAAACACCGGCCCGCTGACCAATGCAGTCTGCCCACGCATCCAGTCCCAAGGTGACGCCATACTCGGCGTAGAACTCCTGCCAGGCGTCAAACTCCGGTGTTTCCGTATCCAGAATCAGCCCGTCAAAATCGAAAATAATGCCCTCAATCATGTGTGATATGGCTACCGGCTGCGCCCACTCAAGGACCCCAATATGCCCCGCAAAAGCGCGCTCCCCAGCCTGCTCCCAACCGATCGCGCCGCGCTCTTCGCCATCGCTTCAACAGCACCTTCGCGTCTGCGTCCTCCTGTCGTCGGCGCGCCGCGAAGCAGGTCCTCCAAAATTCCACCTTCAGACTTAGGCGCGGACTTTGTCCGGGATCGTGCCGGTGGCTCGACTTCCTGCAGTTTCTCCGCGCGCGCTTTTAAGAGTTCATAAGCCGATTCCTGATCAACCACCTTGTCATAGGCGCCGGCAACGAGAGAAGTCTTCACAAGGTTCGCGCGCGCCCCGGCGTCTATCGGTCCAATCTGGCTGTACGGCGGCACGACATACGCGCGCTCCACGATTCCCGGACGCCCCGCGCTGTCGAGAAAGGAAACCAACGCCTCACCCACACCCAGTTCGGTTATCAGCTTTTCCTCATCCAACGCCTCGTTGTCGCGCATCGTCTCCGCCGCCGCGCGCACCGCCCGCTGATCGCGAGGCGAAAACGCGCGCAACGCGTGCTGCACCCGGTTTCCCAACTGCGACAAGACTTTCTCCGGAACGTCTGCGGGATTCTGCGTGACGAAGTAAACCCCAACGCCCTTCGAACGAATCAACCGCACTACCTGCTCAATCTTATCCACCAGCGCCGTTGGCGCATCGTCAAACAGAAGATGTGCCTCGTCGAAAAAGAACACAAGCTTGGGTTTCTCAAGGTCTCCCGCTTCTGGCAGATTCTCAAACAATTCCGACAGCAGCCACAACAGGAACGTCGCATAAACCTTCGGCGAGTGCATCAGCTTGTCCGCCGCAAGGATATTGATCATCCCGCGGCCACTAACCGTCTGAATAAGGTCGTCGATGTTCAACATCGGTTCGCCAAACAGAAGCTCTCCGCCCTGTGACTCCAGCGATAACAATCCCCGCTGAATCGCGCCAATGCTGGCGGTCGACACATTTCCATACTCGACGCTGATTTGCTTCGCGTTCTCGCCAACGTATTGGAGGATCGCCCGCAGGTCTTTCATATCGAGCAGCAGCAATCCGTTTTCGTCGGCCACCTTGAACGCAATATTCATCACACCGGTCTGTGTGTCATTCAGATCGAGCATCCGCGAAAGCAGTAATGGCCCCATGTCGGAAATTGTCGCCCGTGCCGGATGTCCCTGCTCACCAAAACAGTCCCACAAAGTGACCGGAGAACCTTCAAACGCTCGGCCCGTAAGCCTCAGCAGTTCGAGTCGCTCGTTTACTTTCGCATTCCCGCCACCCGCAACTGCCAACCCCGATAAATCGCCCTTGATGTCGGACATAAAGCAGGGAACGCCAATTCTTGAAAACTGTTCCGCGATCGTCTGAAGCGTTACGGTCTTGCCGGTTCCCGTAGCCCCGGTAATCAACCCATGGCGATTCGCCATCCCCGGAAGCAGACACAGATCATGTTCACCATGTTTCGCGACCAACAAAGGTTCAATCATCTAATCGTCCTTGCGCGTTTGAATCGGAATCCAGTATCTATCTCGCCTACCGCTCGGCGCGGGTGCAGATCACAAGCGCTGCAATCACGCCCGGTATCCATCCCAAAAGCCAGAGCAACGTAACAATCAACACGGACCCGCATCCGTAATCGATAACCGCCAATGGTGGAAAAACGATGCAGATAATGGCTCGAAATAATCCCATCGCTAAGCCGTCCTTAAATCTTGTACAGCGCTAGAGTAACCTTCAATCTGGTTCTCTGATATCTCGTTCGCACCACATTCTTTCCCAATTCTAATTCCGACGCGAGAAGCGGGTCCCCGCGATTCTTTGACTACATTGCGCTGAATGAAATTGGACGCAGTGACCCCCTGCACGTCAATACCTACGCCGTCATCCCCGCCGCTGTCTATGAATCGGTTCTTCTCGAAGCGATTGCCCTTCGCCGTATATCCCTCGCCTCGCTCTGGGCGAAACAGCAGTCCTGATTTCCCGCTGCGTAGTACGTCGTTGTCCCGCACGAGATTCTCGTCGTCTCTGTGACCAATGGAGATGCCATAGTCTCGGTTGTCGGCGATATAATTGCGCTCCGCGAGTCCGTATTTCACGCCCCAACAAAAGAACAACCCGATTCCGTTACGTTCCAATCGATTTCCCACGATAATCGGCCGCTGCGACCCAGACCCGGGATGCATACCGAGATCCTTATTGTCGTGACTATGACAATTCTCAACCATCACATCGTGACATATCTGCCAACTGATGCCGTCGCCATTGTTGTTCCGCGCCGTCACCCCGCGTATCTGTAGGTCGCTGCAATCCTGAAACCAGATACATCCGCCATAATTGCCGTCCAGATACGCGTTGTTGTCTTTGTTCCCGTCAAGCGCAAGATGCTCTATCTGGATTTGCTTCGCATATTCCGCGGTCAGTAACGGAAAGACTGTCGTCGCTGTCGGCTCTTGGTCTATCCAGAAATTCTCGCGAAGCGCCTTGTCGAGTTTGAAGCGGTTTCCGCTCTGCGCAATCAACGTGCGCTTGAGCACCCGTTGCCCGCCATCATGCGGACTTGTCGTGCGCAGGCATACCCCGTCGCCAACCCGAAACCCGGTTGGATCCTGAAGTGTAATCTCCTGGTCGTACCAGTCGGAGTCAATCGATAGCTTCGTCTCAACCGATGGCTCTTTCAGTAGGATTGTCTCGATTCCCGATCCAACCAACCGAATATTGGACGGCAAAAACACCGAGTTGCGCAATCGATAGGTTCCCGGCTTCAGCGTAACGGTTCCACCGCCCAGTCGGGTGACATAATCCACCGCCGCCTGAATCGCCTTCTCGCCGGTCCCAATAATGTCTGCGTCCGCCGGTCCGACGCTGATACCTGCGCGTTGCTCCCATTCCGGTTCAATACGGTAGTCCCCGGAAGTAGCGCGTGGCGATGTGACTTCTGGCCCGATCTGTGCCCGCGCAACCAAACTTCCCGCAAGGCCGGCGGCCGCAAATCGAAGCAGCGTGCGACGGTCAAAATCTTTTCCATCGTTGATGCACATCCCCAATTCCTCCCAGAAAGTCTCGCGCCTTCGGCTAGCATAACGAATTACCTCAAAAGGTTCGATTTCGTGCATCCGGTTGCTATACTTCGCGCGCTATGGGCGGACCACTGGTACATGTGCTTGTCATCAACTGGAACGGCGTAGCGCATCTCCAGGATTGCTTCGATTCCCTCCTCCTGCAAACCTATGCTAATGCGCGCTTCATCCTTCTGGACAACGCCAGCACTGACGACTCCATCGCATACGTATCATCCCGCTATGGCTCGGACCCCCGCGTATCGGTGCTCTCGTGCGGTGAGAATCTTGGTTGGTCACGTGGAAACAACCTCGGCATAGCGAAAGCGCTGGAAGCGAACGCCGACTACATCTTTCTGCTGAACAACGACACTGCCGTAGCCGCCGATGCCATCGAACAACTGGTGTCATTTGCGGAATCCCATCCAAACGCAGGCGCAATTGCCCCGAAAATGCTGCT
>CALEZK010000477.1 GCA_937928585.1 uncultured bacterium
CGAATCCACCGCCACCGTCTCCGGCCTCTGGATCATGAACGCCGACGGCAGCAATCTGCACATCCTCCATCACGCGCCCTCCGGCGACTTCGACCCCTTCCTAGATAGCTACGGCCGAATCGTCTTCACCCGGTGGGACCACCTCCAACGCGATCAGCAGGCCGACGCCGACATCTACGCAATCATCCGCGGCCAGAACCCGTCATACGATATCGTGACCTACGAATCGGAAGATTCGAATGACTACCACGAACTCGCCCCCGGCGACGAAATCTTCCCCGAAGCACGCGGCATTAAAGGCCAGGGCGGACCAGACCCCGATTGGGATGACCTGCAAGACACCGAAAACGGCCACACCTTCAATCATTTCATCCCATGGGCCATCAACGAAGACGGCTCCGACCACGAAACGCTGAACCACATCGGACGCCTCGAGATGGTCGGATACATCGCCTCATCGCGTGATTACCTCCCCGAGGCATACGCGTTTTCCACGCCCCGCATCGAAAACTTCTTCCAACTCGCCGAAGACCCCACCAAGCCTGGCCGGTACTACGGCACGAATGCACCCGAGTTTTCGACGCATGCAGCAGGCCAAATCGTTCGACTGGACGCGCCCAAAGGCAAAAACGCCGATGATCTAGCCGTTAAATACATCACGCACAAGAATACTTCCAGCTACATCAGCGACGACCAGCAACCCGATGCCACCCGCCCCGGTCTCTTTCGCGATCCCATGCCAATGACCGACGGTACGCTTTGGGCAGCACACAGCTCCAGCCCATACGACGACGACGAAACCGTCAACGACCCCGGCTATCCTAATCCATACACCTACAGCAGCAGATATGACTTCTCGATTCGTGAACTTGTAAAAGGCGGACCAAACAAGAGCCTCATTCCTGGCGCCAAACTAAACCCCGGCGGAATTTCCGCGAACATAAAGTATTTCGAAAACAACGGCTATCGCCAGGTGAAATACAACGGCCTCATGTGGGAATTGCAGCCGGTCGAAGTAGTCGCGCGAACGCGTCCCGCATCGAACGTCACGCCTTTGCCCGATATCGAAGCAGACATTCTGGACGCAGAACTGGGAGGCGAAGCTGGCCTGCAGGAATTGCGCGACTATCTCGTCGCAAACAATCTCGCCCTCGTAATCGCGCGCGACGTAACGATGCGCGCGGACGACCAACAGGACATCAACCTGAAAGTCGCGGACAGCGACCACCAACACGCCGAAGCAGGCTCAACTCCGAAAGAAATAAAGTGGCTGCAGTTCTTCAGCGGCCAACAGGTTCGCGGATACCGCTGGAATGGCCGCCGTTGGCTGGGCCGCGTTATCGAGGACCACCTCAACCCCCCAAGCCCCAACGCACCCGAAGGCGCGGTGAAAATCGCCGAAGACGGCTCCGCCGCCGCATTCGTTCCCGCACAACGCGCCATGGCCTGGCAAACCACCGAACCAGACGGAACCCCCGCAGTCCGCGAACGCCTCTGGATCACCTTCAAGCCAGGCGAAATCCGCACCTGCACAAACTGCCACGGCATAAACACCACCGACGTATTCGGAAACCCGCCACCCACCAACTCCCCACAAGCCCTAATTGATCTGCTGGACTGGTGGAAAGCCCTAAAACAAAACTAGCCAACGGAGGGCGGGGTTTCCAACCCGCCACAACTTCATCCAAACCAACGACCAAGAACAAAAAAAACTGTGCGATGCGCCATGGACTCCGGTAACCTCCTATCGCTTTTCTCAAGCAAACTCACTCGCGGTTTCATGCAAACACCACAACTCACGCCCACACTTCTGCTCCACGTTATTGCCTCGAAGCCCTTCCAATGCACAGCCCATGACCACGCCTGCGGATCGCAACTCGACACATCCTTACCCCGAAGGGGTTCCAGCGCGTAGTCCCCCGCGGCGCAACCCTGCGTCGATTGGGACCTCCTATCCTCAACCGTGTAAGGGTTGCAGCAGTTTCGTTAGCCTGCTCTTAAACCTCTCGGCAACCCGCACAGTGAAATGAATCAGATCCCTCGACTATACTTTCGCCAACACCCATTCTTGCATTCCATTGAAACGGAGCACCTATATGAAAATGTCAACATCAACCATCGCGCGCATGGCCCTGTGTTTAATGGTCATTGCAACCGCGAACGCAAACGACATCCAGGAATTCGCCAAAGGTGCCCCGGCGATCCCTCCAGGCTTCAAGAACAACGACGAAGTCAAAACCGCGCTCATCACAGGCAAAGTAAAACTCATCAAACCACCTGCCGAACTTCCCGCCTCAATCACCGTAGAAAAAGACGTCCAATACGGCGTTGGAGGCGACACCCCGCTCCTGCTTGATATCTATTCTCCGAAAGAGATCAAAAAACCGGTTCCCGCGTTAATCTTTATCCACGGCGGCGGATGGAAAGGCGGTGACAAGAAGAGCTACTCACCCTACACCATCGCATACGCGGAAAAAGGATATGTCGCAGCCACTATCCTATATAGAAAGGTGCCGAAGGCCCTCTTCCCCGCGCCGGTGGAGGATGCAAAATGCGCGGTTCGCTGGATGCGCGCGAATGCAAAAAAGTACAACGTCGATCCAAACAAGATTGCGGTCCTAGGCGGGTCTGCCGGCGGACATCTTTCGATGATGGTCGCCTACTCCGACGACCCAAAACTCGAAGGCAACGGCGGCCACGCCGATCAAAGCAGTCGCGTGCAAGCTGTCGTAAACCTCTACGGTGTGCCCGACATGACCGGCGCCCTCGCCGCAAATTCGCCTGAGTGCACCGGATTTATCGGCAAACCTCAAGCCGAAGCAATGGACCTCTACGCCCTCGCGTCCCCCATCACGCACATCACAAAAGACGATCCCCCCACACTGAGTTTCCACGGAACAATTGACGATCTCATCCCACCGGCCGAAACCGAAAACTTGCACAAGAAGTTGGAGGATGCGGGCGTACCCAATGCCTATAGCATCATCGAAGGGTGGCCGCACACAATGGACGCGGCAGTGGAAGTAAACGCGTACTGCCGCTACGTGATCGATCGGTTCCTGGAAAAGTATCTGCCACTGCCAAAGTAACGCAATTTAGACTTCGCCAAGGATACCGCCGCGCATTTGCGCCAGGGTGATACCCTGAAGCATGAGGCTGAGC
>CALEZK010000478.1 GCA_937928585.1 uncultured bacterium
GGGCAGGACATCGCGCACGACATCAACAGACCCCAAATCTTGACATGATATAAAGTAAGTTTTGTCGGCTGATAGATAAACTCCGCCCTGATTCGATACTGCAATAGAAATATCATCCGGGAACGGAATTCGGTTTTCTGCCGGGAGATAGTAGCCTGGTCGGTACGGCAGGCTATAGAACAGATTTTTCCCGCTGATCGAGCATAGCCGCCCGTTATGGACAAACAGCTTGGTCCCTGCAGGAAGCGGCGCTTCAAACCGCTGATTTGCCTCTCTCCCAGTGGCGTCCGCAGTCAGATCGGCTGTTGCGGTTCCAGTCACATAGGATGAGTACAGGAACAAAACCTCGCCATTCGTGGCCGACAGATAGACATTGATATGCGTGGCCCCTGCGGTTGCCGCAGGCAGCGTGACGCGGACGCCGCCTGTCGATGCAACCGACGTGCTTGCAGAAACCCCAGATTCTTCTCCCGTGTCGTTGTTCAGATAACTGACGGCAACTTGGTACGCCCCATCGAAAAGCGCCCCGCCAATATCTGAACAGGTTGGCGCCGAGGGCGTCGGAAGCGCCCACGGATACCACGTTCCATTGGCGGCTATACGCCCTGAATCCGTGCCATTGGAGTAGTACGTGTCGCCGTTGAACTTGCAATAGCTCATCGGGCCGTTGCTCGCCAGCAACTTGACAAGTGTTTCTGTGTAAGACGGCAAGGTAATCGCGTAAAGCGATGAGGCGCGAACAAGGAAGTTCTCAAACAGCGAATGCGGAGAAGTCATCGCCTGCACCAGAGAAGCGGCCATACGCCGAACTACGTTGCCGGCGTTCGTGATGTCCACGTTTTCTGCCTCGCGCAGCCACCTGCCATTTTCTGTTGTCAGCGCAAAATCAGGAAGCCGGTTGTTAATTCCGAGGAACGGGCCAAGTGGCTGCGTTTTCATGTTTATGCCCATCCAATGAAAGGTGGCGGATTCTCAAACTCGTACATTCCCTTGCGGTCTTCTGCTCCGCCATATCCAAACATTATCCCCTCAATACTACTTCCCGTAGACCACATTTGCGCGATTATGTCATCGCCAGAGAAGAATGCGCCTATTCCATCTTGCGGAGAAAATTCCTGCGACCCGCCTGTATAAAATACGGCGGCGGCTATTTGTTCGGTATTAGACTCTTCAACGTCGGTTACTTCTTCTGAGGTTTCAGGATCAATTAAAAGGCTTCCGGAGTGCCCGAGAAACTTTCGCACTTCATCAATTTCATACCACCCATCACCTAAGCCAAGGTTCTCATAAACAACAATATTGTCGACCCATACCCCTGTATCCAGAACACCAGACCCAGTTGTCCCGCCATGGATACTGTACGAGTCCTTGTACCCGTATCCATAAACCGCTTGCGCATCACCATGAGGAATGACAAGAAGAGATCTTGCGGTTTCTGTATGGCTCCCCTGAACGTTCACTCCGCCAGATATTGTCGTTTCAAAAATATAATCGCTTGTCACCCCAAGCGATCCGGGATCGGGCGGCGGGGTATATGTGTAAATGTCTTGTCCCTCGAGCACATTTCCCCCAGCATAGACTGAAACACCGTCAGACGTTGTATATACAACTCCGGCCGCTCCGTATACCCACCTGTCCATATGCACTTCGTATGGCGGATTCAGACCCACCAGCGAACTACGCCCAGACCCGGACCCGAAACTCTTTCCAGATATTGCCGTGCGCCAATAGGTATAAATGTCTTCCGTCGACGATGTGTCGAACCCGTCGCACGAGAATCCAACGCTAACCGCAACGCTGGTCCTGAACCGCTGCTCGCCCCACCCGCCTCCGGTCCCAATGGTGCCGTAGTTGCACCACGGCGAAGTACCGAAACCGCCGCCTCCAAGCGTTCCGCTTATGTCGGATGTCCAGTCGTGCGCCGCCATCCATGACGGGGGATTGCATACCCGCATGTGTTGCAGCACCGACTGACCGCCAGACCGAGAGTAGTTGATGGTGTTCAATTCGTCGCGGGTGTAAAAACAGTACACAGTGACGTTGGACGCTTCAAGCGCGTACCCATATTTGCTTCCGTGGAGCAACATCGCTGGCGTTGACCATACCGGGAAGGCAATCACTTCAGAGTACTTGGCGTTATGCCAGCGCATAGAACCCCCGACCGTGGCAACCGAGATTGACCACCGCGCTGCTTCGCGGTCCACCTCGTCGCCAGGGGGCGGTATAGCTGGTGCGGGGTTCCTTGTGATCGAAACACGATAATGAGTCGACATGGTGTCGAACCCTGACCCGACTTCCGGAGAAACCTCCAAGTGCTGAATGATGTCGCACGCCGTTCCGGACCAATTGAACTTCCACCCGTACCCAAGCATGAACGGTGACGGAAGGCTCAACGTCCGGGCAAACACCATCGACGGTGACGGGCTGGAATACGCAAGGATGTAAGCCTCTATGCGGTCCTTCACTAGAGAAGAGATGCCCGTGTCGCTGAGCAGAGAAACCAGCTTTTTGACCTCTTTCCCGGCGGTCAACTTCGTTACCAGAACCCCGTCGCCTGCGCACCTGATCAACCAGTGCGTGTTGTCGTCGCTGCGATATACCCCGGTGTTGGTGTCGAGTATCGTCCCGTTGCTGTGCACAAGGTACGGAACGGTCTCCGCAACGCCATCTACCTCCCACTGCCACGAGTCTCCTGACCCGTATAGCGCCTGAACATACAGCTTTGTTTTGCCAGTGAACAAGCTTGCTGGGCACAGCGCCATACACGTTAGCTTGTCTGCACGGGAGCCAGAACATGATTTGGCGTCTTCGCCTTCTACTGGCGGATTTCCAACTGTTTCTATGCTTGGCGGCTTGATTTTTCCGATCAACTCTTCCGCTGAAACCGCAGCCCTTTGCGAGTCGGCATAGCGCAGCGTTGCTGTAGGTTCAAGTATGGACGTGAGATCAATCGATCCGGAATCCATGAACGGCATCAGCGCAGTTTCCTCGGCCGCACTTTCTTGTTTGTCATTGATGAACCGCGGCATTCCTGCATGCGTTTTCAGGCGAGTTGTAACGCCGTCGCTATCGGTACGGTAGTGTTTCCGTATCCCGTTTGGCCCGCTAACCAGATCGAGCATTTTGCGTTCATTCGCTTTCCCGGTAGCGTCGCCAAACCGGGTTGGAAAGACAATCTTGTCGTCGTTGATGTACATTAGAATCTCGTGACGACGTGCGTTGCCTGGTTGCGATACACGACATGAAGTAAGTCGCCCTCGAATATGTCGGAGGCTTCGTCTTCTCCAAACTGCGCCCATGCAGATGCGCTGAATGCAAGCGAGGCGCTTCCCGAGATCATGTTGTCGTACAGGAAAGCACGCGCTACGGGAGAGAATAAAATCTCTGCGTAAGCCGCAGAAGAAGGCCCATATCCTGCGCGGCCGGAAACATTGATTGGCAATGAAGCCGAGGCGCTTGATACACACGCACGGGAAGCCTGTGCTTGGGCCGAGAACCGCAGCGACGCATTCGCCGCCCCGCCAATGCCGTGCGACGCTGCGATCTCTGCTGGGAAACTGACGGTTGCTTCACCAACACCAGGAAGCGCGAAGAATGCCATTCCATCCGCGCTAAACACGATCTCCGACTCCGCCTCACAGAAGTACATTTCTGCTAGTTCGGCAACGGCCGTGGCACCGAACGGAACTGTGGCGACCCCTGCTGCCGACCCGCCTATGCCGCAGATTGCCAACGGCGAGAAACGCAACCTTGCGTCGGCAACTGACGATGTGCCTGAAAGCGCCGCTCCGTTCGCGGTGAATACAAGCGCAAGCGCCGCTGTTGCGCTGCTTGGCCTTGCGAACATGGCGCTGGCAACGGCAGAAAAAACAAG
>CALEZK010000479.1 GCA_937928585.1 uncultured bacterium
GGACTCAGCGGTGCGCGCAGGTATTTCGCGCAGCGCGTTCCACGCATTTACCTTTGGCTTTCCCCCGACAAACTGCCAAATATATTGGTCGAAGCTGCCGAACTCGCGCTGCACCGCCAGAAATGCCTTCGCATTAATAACAGAAGCCTCGATCTTGAGCCGGTTCCGCACGACTCCGGCATTCTGCATCAGCTTTTCTTTTCTGCGCGCGTCGTATCGCGCTACCTTTACAGGATCGAAATTATCGAATGCCGCGCGATAGTTCTCGCGCTTCTTCAGGATTGTCGACCACGACAAACCGGCCTGCGCACCCTCAAGGATGAGAAACTCAAACAACGTTCGGTCATCGTGCACCGGCACGCCCCATTCCGTGTCGTGATACGCAATATCGAGTTCAAGCCGCGCCCATTCGCATCGAGTCGACATATCTTCCCCCTGTTCTCCACATAACTTCCGGTATCCTGCGAATGTCGCATGCCGAATGCAAGGTGCAGGAAAACTGCCATGAATCGCGAACAAAGACAGCGGCGCCGGAGTCTTAAAGGCCGCTCTTACTCCGCCCGCGCTGGTTTGGCAAGAACCGACGTTTGCGCAAGGAAATAGTATGTTGCCAGGCGCAGCGCGCACAGCACGATGATGACGATGCGAATGCCCAGACTGGCGTCATCCAGCATCAACGCCAGCGCGATCATCAACAGCATCATGATGGTCCTGCCGATCGCAAGTGGCACCTCCCACGCACACAGGTACTCAATCCGCTGTAACGGATCTTGCGCCGTGTTCATGATGACTTCCATGCGCGTGCTGAAATGGCCAATGCCGAACATCGCCATCGCAGCGGACCGAAGCATCGCGAAGATGAGCAGCGACGTCAGCGTGAGCGGGAAGAAGAAGACAAGTCCGCTCGCCGCGAGGAGCATGGAGGACCAGAATAAATGCTGCCTTCGCGTCTCGGGTTTACACCACCGGCCAAACACATACGAAACAACTATGGCGACAATCGCCTGATACGCGGCATAACTGCCGACGGACAACTCGTTCTGGGTCTCCATGAACATGAGAATGCCGAGAAAATTCGTGGGTATCTCGAATGTGCCCGCAAGCGTGAAGGACGCGAGCATGATACACCGCCAGTCGCGGTCTTCTTTTCCGGGAAACAGCGCGCGCTTCATGCGAAACGGCGTCCGATGCGGATCCGGCGTCATCAAAAAGCTGGCGAAGAAGGAAAGTACGTATAAAACGATGACAATACCGAATATCAGGTGGTAGCCCTGCAACCGATCGGGCATGCGGGTGATAATGAATCCGCTGATCAGCGGCGCGCACAGCCGGGCGAAATGGCTGATCGCATTCATAATGCCAATGAAATGCTCGCGCCGACCCGACGTCGTCACGTCATAGTTAATTGTATTCGCGCCGGCCCAGAATGCGCCCCAGGTGATTCCAAGCAAAACGCCCAGCGGCAGCGTGTAGTTGACGGATTCCTCGCGAAGCACCAGCAAAGTGCCGTAGTACACCGCATGCAAAATGATGCCGAGCCGATAGACATGAAGCCGGTCCCGCACTTTCGAATACCAACCGCACACAATGAACATGATCGGCGTGACGGAATACAGCGCCAGGTAATACCAGCAGAGCACCATCAGGTCGTTGCTGTTGCGCCAGAAATAGACACTGACGAACACCTGGCACAACGCCTCGGCCGCGTTGTACAAACCGGCGAGCACGAATGCTACTTTCGCTTGGGGGTGAAGTGGGGGTTGACTCATGCAGTTCTTGGCGATTCCGCCTCGGGCTTTTGAATGATGTTTGGGCGCACGCGGCTATTTTACAGAATTGCGCATTAGCGAGGGCAGATACACAAGCGGATACAAAAGCAGGAAAAGATTGGGCAGCCACCACGCAGGATCAAAATCGCGCCGAATCGCCCAAAAAGCGATTGCCTGAAGACCGGAACAAGACGTAAGCGTCAACGATACAATGGTGAGCACCCGCCACCGCGAATCCCCTTTGCGAAACAGCAATATACCCCCAAGCCCAGTCGCCGAAACCAGCAAGTCCAGCGGAAGAAACGACCAGTTCCAAGCAGACAAAATCGGATTGTCGTAGTCCTTGAACAAATACTGCGGCGGAATAACATGCGCTGCAGTAATCACCCAATACACAATAAAACCAATGTCGGTCACAAGCATCAACGGGCGAAGCAATCTTGGCATGTTTACTCCGGTGCACGTGAAGTAGCCGCTACGGTCGCGTCATGGTATCTTGGTTGAGGGTAGAGGGCAAAGGGGCA
>CALEZK010000480.1 GCA_937928585.1 uncultured bacterium
TTCGCAGACTGCACAGCCCGCGCCTGAAAGCCCGCAGACCACGTTCTTGACGACTCCCATCGTAATGCGCGTTTCTCCAAATGGCGAAGTCTTGTCAATCTCAAGCCCCTCTTCCTTGCAGGAAATGTTGGGCACAATCGTCACCGTTCCCCAACTTACATTTCCAGAAGGCGAGCTTGTACAAGGCCGTCAATGGGAGACTAATCTGAAACTTCCCGTTCCCGGCATAGGTGACGCAATTGACACCAAGGTTTTGAACACCTTGATCGGCACGGAACGCATGGCCGGTTACGATTGCGGGGTCGTTAGACAGCAAATTGGTGCAACGCAACGGAACACGCAGGCCACTGCGCCGGATGAACCAAACACCAAACCCATGTTGTTTAGCGTGCCCTTATTTGATCTGCAAGGGGAGAACATAATCTATTTTGAAATCGCTACCGGCAGGCTTATCCACGCGAAGCTCGATATGCAGTTTGCGCTGCGCATAAAGGAGCAACTGGGCGATGCCGGACGCTTCCTGCAACAAATTATCCCCAGTCTTTCCGGGGAGCAAGGCGCAGGCGGTATCGGAGATCTGCTGCCTTCACAGGAAAAACCGGATTTGATGGATTTGTCCCTGGATATAGACGGCGCGTTCTCACTGGTAAATGAAGGTCTCCCTACGCCGCTGCCGAGTACAACGCCTTAGCCTCACTGCCTGTACTGGGACGCCCAATGCTCCATGCGCTGATCTTCATGTTTCATTCGCCAGCGAAGCATTCGTTGGCAGTAGCGGGATACCACACCGTCGAACGCAGCGCGGTCCGCAAGATTCTCATGTTCGCCAGGGTCGTTTTGGATATCAAAGAGAAGTGGAGGCAATTCTTCGATTCCAAACTGAACGTACTTGTACTGATCATCGCGAATTACCCACAGGACGCAGCAGTCGGGGTCTTCGTTTTTCAGCCGAGAGAACTTGCCGCGAAAATCGTACTCAAAATGGATCGCATCTTTCCCCGCGTCATTGCTCTCCCCCCGAATGCGCGACAATAGACTCGCACCCTGAAAGCGGTCCGGCACACCGATACCTAGGTACTCAAGAATGGTTGGTGCGGTGTCTATCGACTCACAGAAACCATCAAGCTGCGTGCCGCGTCTCGCCTCCGCGCTGGGTGATGGATCGCGAATGATCAGCGGCACGCGCATGGTCTCGTCGTAGAAGTGACCTTTGTCCAGGAAGTAGTGGTCCCCGAGGTACTCGCCATGATCGGATGTAAAGATTACAAGGGTATTCTCGCTCTGTCCGCTCTCCCGAAGCGTCTCCATAATCCTCCCGATGTTTGCGTCAACCTCGGAAATCATGCCGTAGTAGCAAGCTCGGGTTTCGCGAAGGTCGCGCTCGGATTCCAGCGCGGGTGCCGCATGTGCCATCTGAAGATAAGGATGCCCGGAATGTAGTTCTTCCTTCCGGCGATTCGCGCCGGGCATGTCTCCGGGCGCGTACATGTCGTGGTAAGGCGACGGGCAGATGCGAGGAGGATGTGGCTTTATGAAGTTAACGCTGGCAAACCATCCTCCTGCAGAGTGCGCTGCAATAAAATCGCATGCCTTGCCCGCAAGAAATGCGCATTCGCTGTGCGCTGCCGCATATCGTGCCGGATACCGCAAGGCCAAATGCGCGCCGGGTCCGTCCGTCGGAACATCCTGTGTCGTGGTGATGCTTTCGTCGCAGAGTTCTTCCGGATACCCGACGGCGCGCAAGTACTCAAAGTATTCCGGCGAGTGATATTCGTGAAGGAATACGCTGTCAAAGCCGGGTAAGAAGTTTGCGTAACTCAAAGAAGTCTTTCGCGCATCGTGCGCAGGAAGAATTCGGGGATCGAGCGAATAGTCGTCATATCCAAATGCCGCCGTGTGGTATCCGGCATCCTTGAGGTTTTGGACAAAGTTCTCTTCGGCATCCGCCAACGGCGTGTAATTGTTCACCGCCCGAGTGGAGCACATGTAACGGCTGGTATAGATGCACATCCGGCTTGGACCACAAGGACTCGTTTGCACAAAGCACTTGCGAAACAGTACGCCGGAAGCGGCAAGTGCGTCCAAGTGTGGAGTTAGGATACGTGCATTGCCAACTGCGCCAAGACAGTCCGAGCGAAACTGGTCGGCGATTATCAATAGTACGTTGCGGCGCTTCGTAATCATCTGCTTTGGGGGCGACGCAACAGTCTAGCGCCTCCTGCGCCCGCGCGAGTCCTCCGGAAGCAGACTGGATCGCACCTCCACACTCGATAGCTTCCGGTCTTCCCCATTCCCCATGAAGTAGAATTCAAAAGTCGCGTACCCATTGGCAAACTTCGCATCATACGAGGCATTTGTAAGGATGCCGCTCCGGTCAGCGCTTTGGGTTATGCCGCGGATGGTCTTTGATTCAAACGGTCCGAACCTTTCACTAAACAGTTGCCCTTGGGCGAGAAAGTCCGTTTGCTTCGTAGCCTGCGCAAGGGTGGGATGCGCGTCGGCGTAAATCGACGCGAAGTCGCCTGCGTTGAAGCGTGCGAAATAAGTTTCCACTTGAGAGTCGACGGGCCGGCCGCCTATCTGCAATAGTGACCAGAGACTTCCAAAAATAACGAGCACAATGATGAGGCCACCGCCAAGGCCTATCACCAGCCAAAAAAGCGAGCCGCGATTTCCCGAACCGGTATTGGAATTTGTATTTGTCATGCGAGTTCCCATCGGTCACTGACCGGCAGTTGTGCTTGCAATCCCGTCGTCCAAAGATTCTCCGCAGCTTGGACAAAAGCGACTAACTTGCTGAAGCGCTGCGCCGCAATGCGGGCATATTAGCATCGATTCCAGCAATGGTGAATCGTAGTTTACCCCGGCTAGCTTCGAATCCACTATCGTGAACACCAGGCTCGCCTCGCCCTTCTCAAACGTTCCCTTGTAAGTGGCTGTCGTTGTCGTCATGCCATTATCAACGTTTACATTGATCCCGCGGAATGACGTGCTCTGGGATTTGCCGAGCGCCCCCAATACCCGCTCGGCAAACAACACAAACTGTGCTTCCCCGGTCTTCTCCCGAAATATAGGATGTGCCGCGGCATAGATGCCCGCGTAGTCGCCATCGTTCATCTGCGAAAGGTATGTGTCGACGATCGGGTCGACCGAACTGCGTCCTTTAGAAATCAGCGCGAACACAACCGCCCCTACTAAAACCGCCAAAACGAGTGCGCCGCCGCAACCCAAGAGTATAAAAGGCATCGGCCCGCGCGACGATTGTCGCCGAACAGGGAGCGCGGGGATCGAAGTTAAAGGTGGCGGGCCTTCCGATTCCATTCCTGAACTCTACTCATCGAATCCAATGCTATTCAATCAATTCGTCGGGCAAGTGTGTCCTTTAAATGCGCAGTGCTCGAGGGTAACCGGTTCCAACGCTTGCCATCGGCGGAACTTGTTCCCAAACCCCGGGTATCTCGTGGCCGCATGCGCGGCACGCAGTGCCACGCATGCAGTTCTCAACCACGGTGAAGCCCCGCCGTCGAATCACTAATTCCCCGCACGCGGCGCAGTTCGTATTTTCTCTTTCGCCAACTTGCCGAGGTAGATTCCCCGGGTACACATAGTGAAGCCCAGCCTCTTTACCGGCTTCATAAGCACGGTCCAGTTCGTGCAAAGTCGTACGCGGTGGTGTCGCCATCTTGTAGTCGGGGTGAAACGCCGTGATGTGCCAGGGAATCTCGGGCGAGACGCTTGCAATGAATCGCGCCATTGCCTTGAGTTCCTGGGCATCGTCGTTGAACCCGGGCACAACCAGCGTCACCAATTCCAACCAAAACCCCATCGACTTAATGCGAACGATGGCGTCTAGAATGTTGCTAAGCACGCCTCCAAGGGATCGATAGTGCCTATCATTGAAACCCTTGAGATCAACCTTGTAGAGAGACACGTAAGGCTTAATAAACGCAAGCGCCTCGGGCGTGGCGTTTCCATTGCTCACGAAGCCGCACGCCAGTCCATGTTCGCGCGCCTTTTCGAAAACACGCACCGCCCACTCGCTCGTAATCAGAGGTTCGTTGTAAGTGCTGACCACTACCGGCACGTTGTTCTCACGCGCGAGGTCGACAAGCTCGTCCGCTTCACAGATTCGTGGCAGTGCGACCGCTCGATCGTCACGAAGTGACTGGCTAGTCACCCAGTTTTGGCAATACCCGCAGTGGAAATCACATCCCAACATGCCAAACGACAAGGTCTCTCTGCCCGGATACGCGTGAAAGAAGGGCTTCTTCTCGATTGGGTCAATTTGAAGCCCGGCGACATATCCCCCCGGTACCCGAAGCATACCCTGACGGTTAAACCGGACTTTGCAGATGCCGCTCTTTCCTTCACGAATCAGGCACCGATGCCCGCAAGCAACACAGCGAACCGAATCGACCCCTTCGCGACGCACCAGTGCGGCCGCGGCCTCCATCGTATGGGACGCCAGAACCTCTTTAAGACTGCTCGACATCGTGCGTACTCTCCTCCACTTGATCATATCACCGCGACGCCGCAGGGCGTAGAAATCCACCACCCTTGCCATGTGATTGGCAAGTTAATCAATTGACAGAAATGGACTTAATGATTGGTCATATCTGCATACTGATCTTTCAGATAATACGTATTTTTTAACATCTGGTCTCTATCTCAATCTTTTTAAATTCCTCCATTTCAATAGCTTAGGTGTTTGTTGTTCTGTTGGTATGGATCCTGCTCCACCAGCTATGCGTCGACTTGGGTGTGGCGCGATTCGTAATTGATCTTAATCATATTATTTTACGGAAGGGTGTGTGCTATGGGGAGGTATTTCTTGAAGCTCGCGATTGCTGCGTGCATCGCGCTAGGTGCTGTTCCTGCCCAAGCCGATGTCATCTATGACAACGGCTACGGAGATGAGTTGGCATGGTTCAGTGGGTATTCGGCCACCGTTCTCGACGATTTCGTTTTGCAGGCTGGTGCGTCGACCATTACCGATTTCCATTGGTATGGCGCGTATTTGGATGATTCCGCCCCCGCCTCAGACGACTTCACACTGTACATCTTTGACGAAAACTTCAACCTTATCGAAACCATCGACGGCAGCACGACAACGCGCATCGCGACGGGCAACGAAATTGGCTTTGATGTATTGGACGAATATTACTATGAACTCTTCGTTGATCCGATTGTTCTGAATCCCGGTGAGACCTATTACCTGGGAATCGCCAACGAAGACGACCACGTCTGGCTTTGGGAGTCGGCCTCGCTTTTCTCCGGCGACGCCGCTGTGTGGTACCAAGATATCGACAAGTTCGTGGACGGCACTGGCAATTTTGCCTTCCAGCTTACTGGTCCGGGCGGCGTCGTCCCTGAGCCGGCATCCCTGACCTTAATTGGCCTGGGCATCGCTGGCATGGCCATTCGCCGGAAGTACTTCGGCAGCCACTAAACATCCCGCCACCTGAGCATTTCTAGTCTGTTCCCCGAGTCGGGTAGATTCGGGGAACACACTTTTTTTCGATCACAAGTTTATCATTTCTGAACAACGATTGTACGTTTGGTCACTCTTTTCTCATTTGTCAACAATTTACTAGTTTCTCGTAACTTATTGCTATTTATAGTTTTACGAAACCACAACTAATATGGCGTAATTCTTGCTCCCTACTACCCGTAGTGGTGTGAATCCGCGCGGGTGGTTTTGTCGCGGAATGCATTCTAAAGGAGCCTTTATGCGTCTGTTTCGTGGGTTGATCGCGGTCCTGGTCGCTGTTGCTGCCGTCAGCACCGCACATGCCGATGTCATTTTCGACAACGGGGACTCCATCCTATTCGGTGGTCTCTTAAGTTCTGGCGGTGTTCTCGCCGCCGACAATTTCACCCTCAATGAAGGTGAATCGACTATCACGGACATTCATTGGTCGGGCTATTACCTCTTGAACACCGTAC
>CALEZK010000481.1 GCA_937928585.1 uncultured bacterium
AATGATGCCCGTGCCGCATCGCGGGGCTTCACCGCACGGCTCGGGCCCACGGGAATTAAGGGGTGCGGCCCGCCCTCGGCGGAAACAGTGGACGCCAGCGCAATCTCCGGCGCGCCCGCATCGGCGCGGCGTTCGCGGCGCTTCGCGGGAATGGCCGTTTCGATCGCCAGGTCGGCGGCTTCAAGGTATTTTTCTACCTGAATCGAAGACAGAAACAACGCGCTGCCGTTGTTGTCGAAACCTTCACCGCCCGCGCCGTCGGAAGGAAACATCTCCGCAACATCGATCTCGACTCCCAACAGATCGCGCAGGGAGTTTTCATACTCAAACCGGTTTAACCGACGGCTCATCACATAGCCGGGAAACCAGCTCGTCGATTCCTCATTCGCCAGTTGGTCGCAGTCGACGTTCTCGTCTTTCTGCGCGCGGACCCATTCGATAATCTTCGCACGCTCTTCGTCGGTGGGTTGCGGACTGCGGCGCGGCGGCATCTCTTTGCTTTCCATCCGGAGCACGGCGCGCTGCCAAATCGCCAGCGAATCGACCACCATGGACAAGCTCTCGAACCGCTCGAGATCCAGATCGCCCTTGGCCTCGTCGCCGTTGTGACACTGCACGCAATACTTCGCAACCAACGGCTGCACTTCCATCGTGTACGTGTCTTCCGCCAACGCGACCGGACCAGACGCCAAGGCAAGCAGAACGCTCGCCAGCAGAGATTTGTTTGTTTGTGTCAGCATAACTACCAGCCTAACTCTAGGAGCGACAGTATACACAAGAGGAGCTAGGCCTATCCTCTCAATCGGCCGTCTCCCCGAGTGGACGCAAAGAAAGGCACGATTTCGGATTCGCGGAGCCTCAGGGAGTAAGCGAGTGCATCAGAAGCTCGATATGTGACGTTCCGGCTGTAACTGCGCTTAGTGTTCCCGGCGCGAATCCAGGAAACGAGAACTCCAGATCGTATTCTCCAGGCTCCAGCGAGCGCACTCGAAAGTCCCCGTTGTAATTGGCAAAGGTTTGCGTTATCTGCGTCTTGCCAGTGTCGTCCCAAGCAAACACATTTATATTCGCGCGTATGGGTAGACCTGATGGGGATGAGACGCGCCCCGACATTTCAAGATGACCACTTGGTTCATATACAAGGCGCACGCCGCGCCGCACTTCACCCACAGCCAACGTCAACTCACCGACGGGTATATTGCGTCCTCCATTCTCGCGAAAGGAGATCCGATACTTGCCAGCGCGTAAGCCTGAAAGCGCAAACCCTCCCTTCGCGTCCGCTAATGTGCTCCTGCGTGCCCTCGAAGTATCTCCATAGAACGAGACAGTACCCTGAACCGGATTTCCGTTGGCATTCACTACACTACCGCTGGCTATTGCACTCGTATCGACGTCGAGCACGATACGCACGCCCTGGAGTCCATCCTCAGGGACGATCACGGGGCCAAATGGTTCGGCGACCGCCATGCTTTCTTCGGCGATTAGTCTTACTTCTCGACCCGCGTAGTCTCCTCGGAGTACGAACTGGCCGGCACCATCCGTATACGAAATGTTATGCATCCGCTCTGGAACCTCCGCCAGCACGCCAACCCCAGGCACTCCTGCTCCTGCGCCCGATACAACAATGCCTTCAATCGTCACCCCTGGGTGCATTACAACTTCGATTCCCTCCAACTCTTCGCCAAGCTGAAGAGTGAATGTGTTTCGTTGGTGACCCTTGATTTCCTCAATATAACCTGTGGGAAAATTCCAGACGCCAATCGACAATATGCCCGGTTGCATTCCATTAAGTTCAAAGGAGCCGTCTTGCCCGGAAACCACGGAAGTGTTATTTGATATTTGACGAGATTCGTATGATGGAGAGACCGTCACATTGGGAATCCCCACCCCGGAGCGCCCATCGACGACTCGGCCTCGTACGATGCCCCCTGCTTCAACCCGTAGTTCAATCGGCTCCAATTCTGTCTGCCCTGGCATCAAGGCCAATTCGTATGGCCCATCGGACAGAACACAGGGCCTTGTCGCGACATCGATTAAATACATGGCGGGCGACAACCCCGTTATCACAAACGTCCCATCTTGGCCGGAGATAGTTCGCGCCGACTCTATTTCCCAGCTAACCGCTGTTGCCACAACGCTGACATCCGCGAGCGGAGCCTCGTCATATGCCTGGATTACACGACCAGTCAGTGTCACTCCACGATCTAGCGTGATTACGTGATCGCGTTTGCCCGCAACTATCGGGCCGAAAACTTGCGCAGCAAAGCCATCCGCTGCGACGTAGACCTCCCAATTCCCAGCCCGCAATCCCGCAAACTTGAAGACCCCATCTTCGCCCGAAACTGACGACAGCGACTCGCGCGCGATGCCGCGCACAGTTTCGCCCTCGAATGTTAACGCAACCAACTGCGCGGCCCCGATTGGTGCACCGGTCTCATCGACTACAATTCCTTCACTACGGAGGCCTGCCTGTAGGACGAGAGAAAGTTGACGTACTGGCGCATGCTCCGTCAGCGTGATTCTCTTCCCTGTACTGCCAATATCTGAATTTGCGGAGACGAGATACGTGCCCAAATCGAGTTCTCGAAACTCGAATCGACCGTCCTCTGATACTTTCGCGGTTTGTATTGGTCCGCTGTTGTCGCTGCTCGTCGTGTCCGTAGACAACTGTTTCGCGCTTACTGCGAGGCCAGGCGGGAACTCTTCATCAAGGAAAATAACATTGCCATGGATCGCCCCATTTAGACCCTCGCTCGATGGAGAAATCTTTATCTCGGGCTCGAGCTTTCCAACCGGCTTGGACTGTTTCACCAGCGACTCAGTGGTTAACGAGGCCTGCCCGGAATCATGTTTCTTTGGAATAGCAGCCGCAGGTTTCGAATCTATACTATCGGCCAGAAAAAAAATTGCCACGGCAATAAGCACCAACACGACGACCGTGGCTAACGCCCAAAATCTCCCTGCTGTAGCCCGCATGGGTTTCCTCCATACAACTAGCACCTAGAGATCTCCCACCTACGCAAGGATATCGCGGGTCGCGCTCCTCAATCTACAAGCAATCCATATATGGCTATACGCCTTTCCATCTCCACATCGCCATGCAAAAATAGTCTACGTGCGCGTCCCGACTTACCCCATAGCGTGGAGCACCTTAGAGACTATGTATTACCAAAGCTGATTAGCCGCACGTCTGTTGTTCGCTTTCCGGCTCGCGGGAATGCAACGCCCTACTGGAACCAAATAAAACGGGCGGCCCGTGTGGGCCGCCCATTCTCTATTCCTTTCGCGATGCGTTAAAGCGCGAACTTGTCGATGACTTTTCCGTCTTCGTTCACTGCCTTCAACTTGATGCCGCGCTTGGCGACGTCCACCACCCAGAAATGTTCTTCCGTCATTTCTTTTTCATTGTACCAGCGGGGTTGCGGGTCGATTGTGCGGGTGCCGCGACCGAAGCATCCGTCGCCAATAAAGACGGTTCCGCCTTTCTTGACGACTTCATTTCCTTTCAGGCGTTTGGTGCGTTTGAATACATGGTCATGGTGTTCGAGGCCGAGGGTAAGGCCAAACTCGTCGAATACGGGAAGCCAGTGTGTGCGACCCAGCACCGAACCCGTGCCTTCGTAGTCACGGTGCGCAGGATACAAGGGTACGTGGTATGCCGCGAATTTGTATTTCGTGTTCGCGTGATTCGCCATCTCCGCCTTAAGCCATTCGGTTTGCTTTCCCTCGTGCGGCGTCAGGTGACCGGAATCGAGAAAGAACACTACAAGGTTGTCGCCAAACTGGCGCTTGTAATAAATGGAGTCGGCCTGCCGACCGAAATAGCCGATGTACCACGGCGATCGCATTTCCTGATCTTCGCCCGCGTAACGGTTTACTTCGTGGTTGCCGATTGCTGTCACCATCGGCACCATCCGTCCATCAGTCGTGACCATGAGTTGATCCCAACTGTCGAGCCATTTGTCCCACGTCGCGAAATTGCCCAGCAGACCATTTTCATAGGCGAGGTCGCCGCCGATAAGGCCGAAATCCGGGTCTTCCTTGCCTGCAAGCGTCAGGAGCGGAATAAGCTTCCCGTCCGCGCCCATGTCGCCGCCATTGACAAAGCGAATCGGTTTGTCGCCGCCGGGCAAGGTGCGGAACTTGCGTTCCTTCGACATACCGTACTTCGCCTCTCCCGCAATAAAGTGATAGACGGTACCAGGCTTCAGGCCGGTGAGTCGTGCGACATACAGGGCCCTGCGATCGCATATTTCCATGACGGTCTGTTTGTACTCCGCCACGATATGGTTGGCGTACGCCGCAGGATCCGTCCCTTTCGCTGCTGTGTCGAAATGGACTTCAACCGACGGTACTTTCTCGCGTTGGATGATATTGATGTCGATTGAATTCTCCGGCGCTCCGGAATAGGTGAGGTAAATTTGTTTCGGCTCCGCATAAGCAGCGAGCGCAATGAGTGCGGCAATCGCAATTGCCGCGCCGCGAACGGCCCGAATCGAAATATTCATGGTAACAACTCCTTCTTCCGCCCTATTGCGGGAGTTTGCCAACGGCTGGTTCCAGCCGGTCATTGATGAGTCTCATTTCCTGGTTCGCCGGCAGCGCCAACTCAAGCACTGCGCCGCTCCACGGCGAGCGCACGCGCACGATGGTTTCGTGTTCTGCTTGCAAACTTACTTCGGCGACGCTCCCTTCGGCCCGCGTCGCGGAGACGAGCACGGCACCCTGCGCGCGCAGTTTCTCAAACGACACGTCGCCCCAGGATGTGGGCACGCCCGGGAATACTTCGATCACGCCAGTGTTGCTCTGCAACAACATTTCATGCAACCCCGCCGCGAACGCAAAATTGCCCTCGAGCGTGAATGGCCGATAGGTGAACTTGCTGATGCCGGTGCCGGATTGATCGCCGTTCGCGTGGAATCCGTTGCGCAGCACAAATGCTTTCGCGAAGGTTTGCAATGCCTTTGCCGCGCGGTCGCCATCACCCGCGCGTGCGGCGAGATGGGCCTCCCATCCAAAACTGTAGCCACACCACAAACTGGTGCCCAGCCTGGCAAGCTCCGCAAGCGACGCGTGTACGACGCGCGCGTCGGCCTCGCCGTTATCCGGATCGAACAGGCCCAGCGGATAGATGGCCATCAGGTGGGAGAAGTGCCGGTGCGATTCCAACAACGGCTGTCCGGCTGAGACCAGCAGCGCGCCGTCTTCGCCGGTCGCGAACTCCGGCATTTCGCCGAGAACGGTCTTCCAGTGCTCCGCGTCCGCATCCTGCTTCAGTTCGCGCGCCAATTCCGCCGTGGCCGTGAAGCACCACCGAATTAACGCGAGGTCGTGGTTCGTTATGCTCGGGAACCACGCCGTCGGCCGGTTGTCGTTGATCTCCGGCGTGGAGGTCAACGGCAAGGTGCGCTTGCCATTGGCGTCGCGCTCACGGGTGATCGCTTCGAGAAAGACGGAAACGTCCCGGAGATAGGGATAGGCGCGATCGGCGAGGAAGGCACGGTCCGCGCTGTATTTCCAATGCAAATAAAAGTGATGGGCCAGCCACGCGCCGGTGGTCGCGCTCATCGTGTATTGCCGCCATCCGCCCATGGGCTGGTTCTCTAGCGTAGCGGTCATCGGCACGTTCATACCCGGCATACCGTAGAATCGCTTGGTCCATGCGCGGCAGTTCTCGCGCGTGTCCCACAACCAATCAAGATAAGCCAGGCCTTCTTCGAGGCGGTTGCCGGTGTAGCAGGGCCAGTAGCTCAGTTGCGTGTTGAGATCGTGGTGATAGTCGCCTTTCCACGGCGGCAGCTTGCCATCGTCCGCCGTCCAAGGACCTTGCAACGTTATCGGCGGCGAACCACGCCGCGATGCCGCGCCAAATTTATACATGTCGAGATAGTATTGACGCTCGATTACCTTGTCCGGAATCGCAACGCGCGCCTGGTTCCAGTA
>CALEZK010000482.1 GCA_937928585.1 uncultured bacterium
CGCATATACCGTTCGGTACGACGACCTCGCGCGCTCTGGCGCATTGAGGCGCTTGTTAATCAACGGAAGCAAATCAGGATGCGACTGCAATGGCGACGATGGAATTGACGCGACCATTCCCTGAAGGGCTTCGTATTCGGACGCCAATGCCGGATCAGACCTCAATGCATCGTCCAGTTCGCGCTGCTCCTTATCGCTCAAGCGCTCATATAGCGACGCGGCGACAAGCCCTTCGATTCGATTTTTCTTCCACGACCAAATCATGTTCGTCGATAACCTATTTCTATTCGTCTCTGTAGATGTCCCGCAACTCGACTTGCAGCTTACGAAGTGCTCGAAACAAATGAACTTTTACACTGCCCACACTGCATCCCATGGCGAGCGCGATATCCGAAAGTTGGAGCCCTTCGTAGTGCCGCATCACAAAAACAGTACGCTGTGCGGGCGACAATACTTGAAGGGATTGCTGCACGCGCGCCTCGATTTCCTGTGCATACACTGTGCTGCCCCCGCCGGATGGCGCGGCACGTTCCTGGGAACGAACGGTGCCATCGCTGCCAATGGTCTCAAGCGGTTCCATTTGCCGACGCTTTCGAGAGCGAACCTGGTCTATGGCTTGATTGCTCGTAAGCCGGAGTAACCAGGGCAGGAAACCACTCACGGGCTGCCACGATTCAATTTTTCGATAGGCCTTCAAGAAAGCCTCTTGCGCAACGTCCAGCGCGTCGTCACGGTTGCCGGTAATGCGGTAGGCAACGGAATACACGCGGCCCTGGTGCCGCCGAACCAGTTCGTCCAGCGCCTTACGCTCGCCACGTTTGAGGGCTTCGGCCAACTGCTCGTCGTCCGCTGCCTTCAAGTCCATGTCCTGCTTCCAGTTCACCAGAATAACGCCCCAACCTTAGGAAAGGTTTACAACCTTAGATCGCCCCGCTCTCCCGAGCTTAGGCAATGAACCAGTAGTCCGCGCCTTCGATGTGGCCCCGCGCGTTTAGCCAGGGCCGTATCCGATCTCGAGCGCCCGGAGCGCCCACTGCAATGAGAATACATGACCTACCGGCGGGAGGGAGATCATCCGGGGGTATCACAGGGACGCCGTGGATCAGCCCCCCAAGTTTGCGGGGGTCCACATCGACGACTGCAACCGGCCTGAAATTGCGCCATTCCAACAGCCAACGTTTGCCGGTCTCTCCTGCACCCCATTGAAAGAACGGGCGCGGTGGCGACTCTTTGCTACAACGCTTCAGAATCTGGGATTCGAGGTATTCTCGCTTTAGCGCGCGGAACGCCGTCGCGGAATAGCGTTCGTCGTTGAATGAAAGCCGGTCCGGCGAGTATCGCCATGCGAGTAACTGTTCGGGCACGACGTCCAGCCTGATACCGGCACGCCAGAAGCGGAGAAGCAAATCATAGTCCTCCGGCCACGGACAGGTTTCGTAGCCACCTATCGACTGAAAACGGTCGTTGCGAATAAAGAAGGTGGGATGTGCAATTGGGCATTCGATGAAGATTTCGCGGCGGATTGCTTCGTAGTCCCCCAGGGAATTGAGCCAATCGCAGTAGCGATAGGTACCATCACCCATCAAATGTCCAAAGGGTCGAACATGACATCCACAGAGTCCCGTGTCAGGATTCCGCTCCATGAAGTCGAGTTGTTTCTCCAGGCGCGTGGGATCGGCGATATCATCTGCGTCCATGCGGGCGATATAACAACCCTCGGCGATTGCGCAGAGCGTATGTAAAGCAGGGACAATGCCTGAATGCTCCTGTGAGATCACACCAATGCGCTTATCACCTGCGGCCCGTTCTTTTGCAATGCTACTGGATCTGTCGCTGGAACCGTCGTCGCAGAGCAACAACTCCCAGTCGCTTGCCGTCTGAAGCCGGATCGAATCGATGGCCTCTCCGAGGGTTCTCTCGGCATTGTAAAACGGCATAAGTACGCTAATCGCCGGCTGGGACATCACAATGTCCGTCTGAGGCTAATGCGCGTCTTCGACACGAATATCGAACTGGGCAAGGAAAGGATAAATATGATCGCTTATGAAGGATCGAACCACGCGAAAATTTGAACGGATGGTGTCCAACGAGTCGGCGGTGATGGGTTCCGCCGCAAATGCGCCTCGGACCTCGACGAAAATCTCGTTCTGACTGAACCGATAGGATTCGACGATGACATTCAACGTTCCCGGAAAATCAGGAGTTTCCGGTAGAACCAGACGCAATCCGCCGACTCCGATTGGCCTCCCCAGAAACGGGCCTAACTTACCTTCAAGACCACACATTTGCTCGAAGAGAAACACGCGGGCATCGTCAAAATGTGTGAGCGCGAAGGTTGTGCGAATCGTTGCAGTCTGCGCGTTGAATTGCGGAATCCCCAATTCGGCACCTGCCTTCTCCGCGATCGTTTCGAGCTTGTCAAGATAGGCGGACAAGGGTATGTCCACCCACTCCTCCGCGATTAGAATCCGATCTGGAAGAAACGCGACGAGAGACTGACTTTTATTGCCGCGTTTCGTGACAAATCGTGGTGGCGCCTTTGGAGAAAAATCGCTTATCAGGTAGTTCGCATTCCTGGTTTGCGAGAGCTCGTAGTAAAGTTTTTGCAGCGCAGGCAATGCATGTTGGCGCGGTTGATGCATCAATTCCGTCGAAAAATGTATGGGGCGATCTTCAGATTGCATGGAGGGGATCGTACACGATGGCGGATGGGCCGAGAAAGTCAGGGCTTAGTGTGTTGGCTCAGCCCAGGTTTTGTCCCACGGCGGCAGCGCGCGGCATGTCCCCCGCCTTCATGTAGGCGTCCTTGGCAAGTTGGTAACGGCGCTTGCTGAGTTTAAAAAAGAGCAGCCCGTTTTCTCGATCTCCCTGGAGTTCATGGGCCATGCCTGATCGCACCCAGAACTCGGCCTGTCGATCGGGCGCAGTGACGGAAAGCGCTGCCGCGATACGCGCGCAGACGTGAGCGATCAGACCGTAATACCCGGCGGCTTCCGCCATGGGCGCGACTTGCTGAAGGAAGGTCAGATTCCGTTGTGCAATGGGTACGTCCGGCGGGATTGGCCCGGAAAACGGCACGGCAACTGCCGTGCACTGCGAGAACGCGGTGAGAAATCCGTTGATGCGATCGCTCATTTCCTTGATGTATTCAACGGTGTTGGCGTCGAACACGTGGGCAGGGTCTTCGATACTGGTACTCGCGCCCCCCCCCTCGGCCTTGCGTTCTTGCCTTCTACGGGCGCGTTCGCGCTGGTCGGACTCGTATTTTGCGATGGCTTGGGCATGCGCGCTGTCGAGCGCTTGTGCAATTAACGACAAGTACGTGTCGCGGTATTCCGTCGACGTCAATGCCCGCTCGAGCAGATTGTCCACCAGAAGCATAGGGACTTCCACCGCGCGGCGCACGTTCTTACCGCTGACAAGGCACGCGACCAGTTCGTTGCAGTAACTCCGAAAAACATTGGGCCCGATTTCGCGCCCCTCAGTCTCGATTCCCTGAAGTTCCTTTGTGACGTGCTGGAAAATGAAATCCGCGGCAAGCACATAGCCGCGATCTTTGTGAATAACCTTGCCTTCTTCACGCTGCTTGTTGTCGAGCATGAAGCGCATCTTCGAGGCTGCAATATACAGCCCAATTATGCTGGCGATGTGCTTGAGGTCGGTGATTGCGAGCGTCGCCTCGGGACTTCCGAGTTCATCCGCGGAAATAAGTTTGGAGAGCTCCGGCCATAGTCGCGCGGCAGCTTCTACGTCGCCCTCACTCGGAGGCGGCGTATTACGCTGCTGTATGTCTGACTGCGATGGCGGTGGCGTTATAAGGTCAGAAATTCTTCTAAAAAAACCCATCGGGCAGAGTGCTCCGGCTCCATGAGACCCTACCTACTCCGCTCCCTCCCCAGAAAGCGCGCGAATCCATCCAAGACCCGCGAGTTCCTATAATACCCAATGAAGACCAAATTGCAACATTAAATCCTCGTGAGCAAGTTATGCGAATTATGCGCATGATTCATGTGGTTCAGTGCAGAAGTCATCGCAGGGCGTCGTCCAGAACGTTCCAAATGTCCCGCAAACCCTCTTTTGTGAGTGATGAGAATGGAATCACCTGGGCGTCGGGGTCTAGCTCGAGGGTCTTTCGAATCATCGCCAGGGACTCGCTGAGCTCCTTCGGGCGCTGTTTATCCGACTTGGTGGCGACGATGAGGGTGGGAACCTCCGCCTGTTCAAGCAATTCGAGCATGTCAAAATCCTGGTCAACGGGCTTGTGGCGTGAGTCGATCAATGCGACGACAAGTCGCAGAGGGCGCTGGGAGGTGAGGTAGTCGGTGAGAACCTGCGCCCATTGTTGCCGAAGGTCTTTCGAAACTTTTGCATACCCGTATCCGGGAAGGTCGACAAAGTAGATCTTGCTGTTTACATCGAAAAAATTGACGGTCTGCGTCTTGCCGGGGGTCTTGCTGGTTTTGGCGAGGCCCTTCTTGTTTAGCAAGATATTCAGCATGGTCGATTTACCCACGTTCGAGCGCCCCACGAACGCAATCTCGGGACGCCCATCGCGCGGATAGTGATCCGGACGAAGTGCGCTCTTCACAAACGTTGCGGACATAACCTTCATCGCAAGGTCTTGGCCTTTCGGGCGGGTTTCTTCGCCGGCGTTGACGCACCGCGATCAAAGGCGATGCGCAACGCTTCGTCAACTTCTGTCACGAGCGCAATCTTGAGGTCCTGCTTGATTTCCGCGGGAATATCGACAAGATCCTTCTCGTTTTCCTTCGGCAAAATAACCGTACGAATGCCGGCCCGGTGTGCTGCAAGCAGCTTTTCCTTAATTCCGCCTACTGGAAGCACGCGCCCGCGCAAGGTAATCTCACCCGTCATTGCCAGGCGTTCGGCAGGGGGTGCGTTTCGCAATGCTGACACCATCGATACAGCCATCGCGACACCCGCCGATGGGCCGTCCTTTGGAATCGCGCCTTCCGGGACGTGGATGTGCAGATCGAGTTTGCGATTGAAGTCCAGAGGAATCCGCAATTGTTTGGCGTGCGAGCGAAGATAGGTGTACGCGGCATGCGCGGACTCTTTCATGACATCGCCCAACTGTCCGGTAAGCGTGAGGACACCTTTACCTTTCATCGGGCTCGTTTCGATGTGCAACACATCGCCGCCAGCCCAAGTCCACGCCAGCCCAACGGAGACACCCGGTTGCGCAGCATCGTCGGCGCGCAGATCGCTGTACTCGTGTGGACCCAAAAGTTCCTGCACGGCGTTGGCGTCAATTTTCGCCGCCTTTTTTGAACTGTCTTCGACAACTTTTCGCGCGACTTTGCGGCAGACATTTGCAATCTGCCGATCCAAGTCGCGAACGCCGGCTTCACGCGTATAGCGTTGGATGATTGTGTGAATCCCGCTGGCCTCAAACGATATGTTTTTTGCGGTGAGCCCAGTTTCCTTCATTTGTCTCGGAATGAGAAACAGCTTCGCGATGTGCTCTTTCTCATAGGAGGTATAACCCGACAGCCGCACGATTTCCATGCGATCATGTAGCGGACCGGGTATTTCGTGTTCGCTGTTTGCCGTCGTAATAAAGAAAACCTCGTGTAGATCGAAGTCCACTTCGAGATAGTGGTCGCTGAATGCGGTGTTCTGTTCCGGATCCAGGACTTCGAGCAGGGCAGATGAAGGATCCCCCCGGAAATCCATGCTCATCTTGTCGATTTCATCCAGAATGAACAAGGGGTTCTTCACCCCCACTTTCTTAATACTCTGTACGATACGTCCCGGCATAGCGCCAACATAGGTGCGCCGGTGTCCACGTATCTCGGCCTCATCGCGCACGCCGCCGAGCGAAACGCGAATGAATTTTCGTCCCATTGCACGCGCAATCGACCTGCCCAAAGACGTCTTGCCAACGCCCGGCGGGCCTACGAAACAGAGGATGGGCCCCTTTGTGCTCTTGCTAAGTTTCCGAACGGCGAGGTATTCGAGGATACGTTCTTTGACTTTTTTGAGTCCATAGTGGTCTCCGTCAAGCACCTTCTGGGCGAGCGCAAGGTCAATGGAGTCCTTGGTGCGCTTGTTCCAGGGCATTTCCGCCAGCCATTCGATATAGGTACGGATGATGGCACTTTCCGGGCTCATCGCGGGCATGCGGTCGAAGCGGCCGAGCTCTCGAATCGCCTTCTCCTTCACCTCTTTCGGCATTCCCGCCTTTTCGATCATCGCGCGCAGTTCGGAGCTTTCGTCCGTAGCGCCATCTTTGTTTCCGAGTTCCTGATGGATGGCCTTCAACTGCTCGTGCAGAAAGTATTCACGTTGCCCTCGATCCATCTGTTCCCGAATGCGTTCGCGAACTTTTTTCTCGATGTCGAGCATCTCGGTTTCGCGAAGCAGCAAAACCGAAAGCTTTTCGAAACGCTCCCGAACTGCGACGAGTTGGAGCAACTCCTGACGTTCGTCCACGCGCAGCGGAAGATATGCGCAAAGGAGATCCGCAAGCGCGTTCGCTTCGGTCACACTACGCAGTGACGCGACGACCTCCGGTGCCACACGGCCACTCTGTTTAACGTAGGCCTCGAACTGCGCGAGCGTTGTGCGCATCAATGCTTCCGATTCCGGACCTTCGAATGTCTCCTCCACCACAGGGAACACAGTCGCCTCGATAACGCCATCGCGTTCCTTTACCTTGGCAAGACGTCCGCGCCCCAAACCTTCTACGACAACTTTCATCGTGCCGTCGGGCATGCGCAACGTTTGCAGTACGTTGGCGGCAACGCCGACGGGATGTAGTTGTTCAAGGGTCGGAGAATCGTCGGCAGCGTCCCTCTGTGTGCACAGAAAGACGGGAACGCCGGAGGCGAGGCTTGATTCAACGGATGCGAGCGATCCAGGCCTTCCGACAAGAAGTGGAATCACCATGCGCGGAAAGACAACAACGTCTTTCAACGGAAGCAGCGGAATGCGCTGCGGTTGTATTTCAGACTTGGCCTTCGTAGCCATCAAACCTCCCAGTTCAATCC
>CALEZK010000483.1 GCA_937928585.1 uncultured bacterium
CGGAGACAGGCGTCGTCACGCAGATGGGAATTCAAGGGCATTCGGGCGAGGGGATTCGGCAGATTCGGGAATGGATCCTTGCGGGGGTCATTGGCGAGGTGCGCGAGGTCGATGCGTGGTGCAGTCTAACGTATTACCCGTGGGGACATGAGACGTGGAGTTCGCCGATTGGCGTGCGACCGACGGAAACGCCGCCGGTGCCGGAGACTTTGGATTGGGATTTGTGGTTGGGGCCTGCGCCGGTGCGTCCGTATCACCGTTGTTATCATCCGCGTACGTGGCGCAGTTTTTTGGATTTCGGCAGCGGGATGATGGGCGATCGCGGCGCCCACACTTTTGATCCGATTTTCTATGCGTTGGACTTGGGGCAGCCAACTTCCATCGATGGAAACGGGACGGACTGGAACGGCGAGGTGCATCCGGTGGCGTGCCTCGTGCGGTATGAGTTTGCGGCGCGTGGCACGATGCCGCCGGTAACGCTGACGTGGTACGACGGGCTGCGTCCGCCGCGCCCGGCTGGGGTGCCAAAGGAAGACACGATGGGCAATTCCGAGGGCGGCATGTTGTTCAAGGGGTCTGAGGGGTACATCACCGCGGACGTGTATGGGGAAAATCCGCGGTTGTTGCCAGCGTCGCGGATGAAATCGTTCACGCAGCCGCCGGCAAGTATCCCGCGTGTTGCCGGCACGCATGAGCAGGATTGGATCGACGCGATCAAGTCCGGCGGAAAGGCGGGCGCGGATTTTGCGTATTCGGGTCCGTTGACGGAGGTGTGTCAGCTTGGAAACATTGCGAAGCGAATGAACACGCGATTGGACTGGGACCCGGTGAAGATGGAGTTTCCGAATATGCCGGAGGCGAACCAGTATGTTTCGCGCATGTATCGCGATGGATGGGTTTTGTAGGCGCGGTTGTCGGTGTAGATTCAAGTCGTTGTAAGCCAAAGCGCCAGCCCGCCGCGGCGGGCTGGCGCGCTCCACAAAAAAGGTTTGGCTTAGCGGGTTTCTTTTCGGTTAGTCGATGATGATTCGGGCGGCGTAGATGTTGGAGACGTGGCGTTGGCTGCGGTCGTCGGGATTGTTTTCGTGTTGCGAGTACCAGGTGATGAAAAAGGTTGGGGAGCCGTTGGCGTCTGCGGCGGGATCGGGGATGAGGCCGGGGTAGGACGTGTCGCCGCCGCTGGGGAGCAGCAGGCGTTCGACGACGTTTCCGTCGACGATCTCCCACACTTTTGTTGTGGAGCCTTCTGACTGGTAATCGCGGCCGGCTACGAATACGCGATCCTTCCAGGTTGCAAAGGCCGGAGCGTGAATGCGCGCGCCGGTGGCTTTGCTGGTCCATGTTTTCATGTCTGCGTCAGACGTGAACCATTCGGCGTCGCCTGCTTTGTCGCCGGTACGGGTCAATACCCACACTGCGCCATCGGGTCGCCAGAGGAGGTCGGCTTCGCCCGCGAGCCGATCTTTGGTGAGGAGCGATACGAGTTCCCAATTGAGTCCGTCCGCGGAACGGAGAATGCGCGTTTCGCGGGTGTCGGGCTTCGGGCGGACGGCGGTGTATGCCGCGCTGTAGAAGTAGCCATCGTGATGGCGGATGCGCCAGAGCCAGAAGCCGGGTTCGTATACGCCTTGAATCTTGGACCATGTCTTTCCATCTTCGGTGGACGCGAAATAGGAGCGCACGACGCCGCGATCGGGAAGATCCGCGCCGGAACGGTGGACGAGGTCCCACACGCCAAAATAGACGTAGAGCTTCTCCCCCGCCACTACGAATTTTGGATCGCGATCGTCGCCGTAGGTGTCGAGTGTGGCGTTGGGGGTCCATGTTTTCATGTCGGGACTGGTCATGATGCGGATGTCGCCGTCCATCGATGCATGGCTTTCGCCGTGGCGGAAGCAGAGATAGAAGAGGCCGTTCCATTGCACGAGATCGGTGAACGCGTTGTGGGCGCCATCGCTGTATGCGGTTACGTGCCAGTCGATGCGGGGTTCCGCGGATGCATTGCTCGACGGAGCAGATACGAGGACGACACAAGTTACTATCGATAGAACCCGCCACGACATTGTGAAACCCTCCCAGATCCGAGAACCTTTTCGCCCAGCAATCTTGACACTATCAGGGCACAGCGATGCAATGCGAACGATTGGATGGGGAAACTCACTTTGCCATCAATTGGCAATGCCGCGGCGAATGCTCAGGGGCGGGCCGCAATACCGCTTCAGGTCTTGACCGCTTATCGGCAGTGAAAACGCTTCGCCTTCATTGACAGCGATCTGAAATGTGCCAGCCCGAATATTGCCACCGAGATTTGGGACCTTGGCGGGAGCAGGGGCGCGTCCCGACGGAAAAGGGACAAGGCCTCGGAGATGCGCAGGCCGCA